>JACOVJ010000065.1 GCA_016177385.1 Candidatus Niyogiibacteriota bacterium | reverse complement strand
CGGCCGAGCGAAGGAACCATGGATTTTGCCTTTATGTTCATTCCGTCCGAAGCCATCTATTACGATCTTCTGGTCAACCAGATCGGTGCGGCCAAAATCTCGTCCCGGGACCTGATCGACTACGCCTTCAAAGAAAAACACGTCATTATTGTTTCGCCGACCTCCTTTTTGGCCTATCTCCAAACGGTTCTCCAGGGGCTGCGCGGCTTGCAGATCGAAGAATCGGCCAAAGAAATCCGGAAGCGCGTGGAGGAGTTAGGACGGCACTTGGGAAGCTATAACGAATTCATGCGCCGGCTAGGTTCGAACCTCGCAACGACCGTGAATGCCTATAGCGCCGCCTACAAGGAACTGGGAAAGGTGGACAAGGATATTCTCCGCATTACGGGGGAGTCGCCGGGCATTGAACCGGTCGCGGTTGACAAGCCGGAGCTCGAGGCATAAAATGGCTGAATTATGGTATTCGCGGTCATCCGCACCGGTGGCAAGCAATATGTTGCGCGCCCGGGCGAAAAACTCGAAATCGAAAAGTTGGACGCGCCGGAAAAGGGGAGTCACGTGACCTTTTCCGAGGTTTTGCTTTACGCCGACGGCGAGCGCGTGGAGATAGGACGGCCCTTGGTTGCGGGCGCCTCAGTAACGGCAGAGCACCTCGGAACTCAAAAAGACGACAAGGTCATCGTATTTAAATATCACTCCAAAACCCGCTTGCGCAAAAAACGCGGCCACCGCCAGCCGCATACGACCGTGCTCGTGAAAGAGATTGTCCTTAAATAACATATCCGCCGGATGACGGATATGTTATTTAAGGACTTGACATTTTTGAATCTCTGCTGTATCGTTCCCACTAGGCGTTATCGGCTTCTCCACATCTTGAAAAAGGAGGTATAAAATGTCTGACGCCGATCTTCATGGTGAAACCGCTCGGCGCGAATGGACCGAAAAATGTGCGTATCGCTTTTATGAGCTTCGGAAAAATATCGGATTCCCATTCAATGCAGAACAGGATTGGATCATGGCCAGCAGATTGGCCACGACAAATCCCGAGAGGTCTTCCAACGGCGAATGGGGTGCGGAAGACAATGAAATTGCTGAACGCGCTTTCGCTGACGCATATGCCAATGGATGGATCCGGGGCGCGCAAGTCCCACAACAGAATGCCGAATGCCGTCACAAAGAAAAAACAGAAGAGGATGATGGCATTCACCTCGACAACCCGCTGTCATGGTTCAAAATCTTGTGATTAGCGCTACGCCGCGGCACTGCCGCGGCTTTTTCATTTCAATAGACGATAAACAAAAATCGAGTATCCCGCGCGGGCGACAGGCTCGATGCCTTCGAGCCATAGATACGAATCCTCGGGTTTCTTTTTGAAATTATGCACCGGACGCGCCTGGGCGCCTTTTAGGGTCGTCGCCGAAATCGCGAGCCATTCGGGGTCTCCGGCGGCGATATTCGGCGCACCACGCGCCGACCACCACGGAACGAATTTTTCGCCCAGATAATACGCGGGTGCGCCGCCGCCGAAGTAATCCACGCCAATTGTTTGAATATCGTTTTTTTCGACGAATTTCGCAAGCCGTTTCATATCCTGTCCCCAGTCGTAATTGGAATCCGTGATGAAGTTGGCGCCGTTCGCGGTACCGCCGGCAAGCGCGTTGTAATACGACAAATAATACGGAAATGCGGTGATGGTCGAAAGCGCCATCCACACAAGGAGCGCCGACAAAATCAGATATCGAGGCGCCACTTTCACAGTGCGTTGAACCATCGTTACGAACCATTCCCGCATGGTTTGCGGGTCAGGAAACGCATTCCATGTGATGGCGCGGATGATCTCGCGCGAAACCAGTAAATAGAGGAACGGAAACGTCGGCAAGACATGCCGCACGCCGATATTGAGGGGACTCGTCATGGATTGAAGCCAGTAGATCGCGATGAAAACGATGCTTGCGGTAAGCGCGAAATGAACACGCATCCATTCCGCTGTCGCTCCCATCGACCACCGGGCCGTCCAAACGAAACGGATAGCGATCGCGACCGCAACAACCAACAACAAAAGAAACGGCAGCGGTTCCTTGAGCAGGAACGCGACCGGAAAATAATACCACCAGCCGGCCGCGGAAACATCGCCCAAAAAAAACGTCGTGTTCCCTCCGGCCGCACGCTGAACCACCATCAGAAGCCCCAAAAGATATTGCGCAAGCGGCCGTGTGGCCGAATGCTCCGCCATCCAAAGCGTTGCGTTGACCGCAGGACGGAATCCGAATGAACCGAGCAAAAATTCGGAATCCGCGACCTGGCGCTCCATCGGATAATTCTGCACATGGAACGCATACGCTACCCAGATCAGGGCAAGGGCAATGGCACCGGCAAGCGCGAATTTCGGCACGAGGCGCACAAATGCGCGCG
>JACOVJ010000061.1 GCA_016177385.1 Candidatus Niyogiibacteriota bacterium | reverse complement strand
TTCATTCCGGCAACGGAAAAAGGCGTTCGCGAGGCGATGGCGAAAGGCGTGGTCGCCGGATTCCCGCTTATCGATATGAAAGTAACGCTCTACGACGGTTCATTCCACGAGGTGGACTCGTCGGAGGCCGCATTCAAGATCGCGGGCTCCATGGCTCTGCAAGAAGCGACCAAGCGCGCAAAGCCGATTTTGCTCGAGCCCATCATGCTCGTAGAAGTGGTCACGCCCGATAAATTCTTAGGCGACGTGACGGGCGATCTGTCGTCCAAGCGCGGCCGCATCGAGGAAATGGCGGACCGGTATAATTTGAAATCAATACGCGCCAAAGTTCCGCTTGCCGAAATGTTCGGGTACGTGACGAATCTGCGTTCCATGACCGAAGGCCGCGCGACCTACACAATGGAATTTTCGAATTACGAACAGGTGCCGGCGAGCGTGGAGGCGCTGATAAAAGAGGGAAAGCAGAAATAACAATTTACGAGGAAGAACCTCGTAAGAAAAACTTACGAGGTTCGCGTCAAATAATTTACGAGGAAGAACCTCAGAACCTCATAATTTTATGGACGAAGAAACAAAAGAATCCGAAGCGCAATTTTCCGAGGAATTACTTTCGGACGCGCTGTTGGAGGATGACCTCGAACTTGCGTCGGACCTCGACAAAATCCCCGTATAGGGGTATTTTGTTTTGAGGCAGAAGTTCCTTAACCCGAAAGGAGAAAGTCATGTCTCGACAATGGCGAAATGCGCTTTTGGTGATCGTGGTGGTGATTGCTACGACTCTCTTTTTCAAACTTCTTGAAAAAGTAATTTTCGGAGCCGAGGAAAACCCCTACGGCGCGGGCTTCGCAGCTCAAGCAGCGGAAATGCAGGAGCCCTACGTTCTGACGAAGGACGCGCGGCCAGACACGTCGCGGATGGAAAAGGCATGGGACGGCAAGTTCGTTATCGCCACGTATGACGCGTGGAGGGCGGATGGCGTCGTCGCGACGCAGCTGAAGGTCAAGTGGGCCGCGGAAACCGGATGGAAGTTAGGCGGCGAGTTTCAAGCCATCACGTATTCGATCTTCGGGACTGAATCCGCTGTTCTTTCCGCATGGAGAACCACCCCCGATGACCTGATATGTGTGGCGTTCGCCGACGGGCCGATCTACTGCGCCGCTGGATTCAACGTCGAAGTTCTTTCCATCGAACCCAACGTCATGGTCCGCGTCACGATCTACAATGACGCGGAAGACAAGCCACTCGCATCGCGGGAATTCGTGATCACCGGCACCACAGCCGAACCCACGGCCGAGCCGCAGAAGTAATTTCTGACCGCCCTGCACCTTGTGAACAAGATGCAGGGCGGTTTTTCTTTCGATTGACATTCCGGCCGGACGGTATACGCTTGCCCTAGATATAGGTTCCTCACAATTCAGAAGGAGAACACCATGAAACGATGGATTCTCACGATCTTCGCCCTGTTTGCGGGAGTTTCGGTGTTTGCGGCGGACGACATCGGCGCGCGCATGGCGTTTTTGGAAAAAAATGCGCCGTATCTCGCGAAAGTGTATGTCGCATTTGCGGTGAATACGCCGCAGGGACAGGGAACAAACTACGGCAGCGGCTCGGGGTTTCTTTATATCGATGAAAAAAACCGATGCGGCATTTATACCAATAGCCACGTGCTCGGTCCTTCGACAACCCGCAATGTCAACGTGGTGTTTGACGGACAGAAAGATGCCCAGAAAAGCCGCGTCATTTCACGAGACCCCGTGTTCGATCTGGCGCTCGTCGAATGTCCGCCGTCGCTACCGAACGGCATGGTGTCTGCGAAGCTAGGAACAGCGGATGACATTTGGGTCGGACAAAGCGTTTACGCCGCCGGTTACCCTTTTGGCGTGCGTAGCGTAACGTACGGCCTGATCAATTCAATCGATTCGCCTGCAGGCCCGCAGTTTTTCGTCAATCAGACGCCGCTTTCTCCGGGAAATTCCGGCGGACCGCTTTTTGCGTTCACGGATATGGGTGAGCCGGTCATCATTGGCATCAATACCGCCGGCGCCTTGAAAGGATTCCAAAGCCATACGATCCACATCAGCCATATCCGCAAGCTTCTGCCGCGTCTATGGGATGGCGAAAGCATGGTATTACATGGCGCCTTGAACATGTGGTGGGAAAATGTTCGCGACGTCAATCCCGCGCAATTTGAGGCCGCCACCAATACGCCCTACCCGCCGTTGCGATCAGACGGTCTAGTTGTGCTCGCTGTTCAACGCGGATCGTCCGCCGGATTTGCGGATATCCAGCCGGGCGATATCATCGTCGGCATGAAACAAGACGGCGCGGATATCACGTTCTCGAATGCCCGAGAGTTTTTCATCGAGATCGTGACCCGCAAGCCGGGTGATACCGTTGAGCTGACGATTCTTCGAAAAGGGGAATCTCTTCAGAAAACAGTCAAGCTCGATGAATTCGTGGTTGAGCCGGAGTAACGAACTCCGCCGAGGAGACGGCGGAGTTTTTCTTTTGGGGCGAAGCTTCTTATACTATACGCATGGCTAAAAAACGCGGGCGGCCCAAAAAGGACGAAGCGGAAGAGGGGAATGCGTGGTCACGGATGAATCCCGAGACCAAGCAGTCCGTCTTTGCCATTGCGTCCTTCGCATTCGCCGCACTCCTGGTGCTCTCGGCGTTCGGCAAAGCGGGCGTCATGGGTGAGCGGCTCTACGCGCTTTTTGAAACGTTGTTCGGCCGGGCGTTCTTTTTGGTTCCGGCAACGCTTGCTCTCGCCGGTGTTTCGTTTTTGCTTTCCATCAAGACGCAATGGGTGTCGTCCACGGTTTCGGGCGGCATCGTGATGCTCGTATCGGCGCTTGCGGCGTTCGATATTTTGGGTAGCGAGCGCGGGGCCGGCGTCGTCGGCGGATTATTGTCGCGGCCGCTTTTGAATTTGTTCGACTTTTGGGCGTCGCTCGTGATCCTTGGGGCGGCGTTCATTGTCGCTGTTTTATTGATGCTGAATGTTTCACTGAAGTTCCGGTGGCCGTTCGGTAAAAAAGACGAAGCGGCGGGGGGCGAGGGCACGGATCCGTCGACCGCAGAAAAAAACAAAGCGGCATTCGACGCCATCAAGGGCGAATTGACGCGCGAGCGGGTGCAAGAAGAAATGCCGCAAGCGCAGGAATCTGAAATAGAGAGCTAAGTGCAGGAGGGAGACGAGGGGTCGCCACTTCTGCAGATGCGCAAACTGCGTCCGGCGGTCGCGTTCAAACCGCCGCCGCTAGATTTGCTCGTAGACGACTAGGGCCGCCCGAATTCGGGCGACATCAAAGCGAATGCGAATATCATCAAGCGCACGCTTCAGAATTTCGGCATTGTGG
>JACOVJ010000002.1 GCA_016177385.1 Candidatus Niyogiibacteriota bacterium | reverse complement strand
GAGTGCTTTTTTGCCGAGTTCCTTGGAGAAGTCTCACCCGTTCGCCTTGGTCTTCTCGACCTGTCCACCTGTGTCGGTTTGCGGTACGGTTTCCGCGTCATTGACCCTAGAAGTTTTTCTTGGAAACGCGCTTTGCCCTATCCCCGTGCGAACACGGGTTTTTCGTGAATTCGGATCCGCCTTGCGGCCGCTGTCCGGATTTTCCTGGACAGCATCCTTATCCTCGAAACACAAATCCAATAACATGCAGGGCATACTGCATTCCGTCCCTTCGTCGGAATAACGCGGAAGTTGCCGAATATTAACGGCATATCCATCAGCTGCGGCTTTCGCCATTGCCTTAGGACCGACTAACCCTTGGTTGATCATCGTTGCCAAGGAAACCTTGGACTTTCGGCGGTTTGGGCTCTCACCAAACTTGTGGTTACTTGTGCCAACATTCTCACTTCCCAGCGCTCCACCGCGCCTCACGACACGGCTTCATCGCCCTGGGAACGCTCTCCTACCGCTAGCCCGCGCGAACGCGGACCAGCCCTAATCTTCGGTATTGTGCTTAAGCCCCGATTATCTTAGGCGCGACATCTCTAAACGAGTGAGCTGTTACGCACTCTTTGAAGGATGGCTGCTTCTAAGCCAACCTCCTCGCTATCAGAGAAATCTCACTACCTTATCCTTGCACTGAGCACAAATTTAGGGACCTTAAATGTAGATTCTGGCTGTTTCCATTTCGACCGGTGGAGCTTAGCCCCCACGGTCTAACTGCCTCGATACGCTTCCGGTATTCGGAGTTTGGTAGGTATGACGAGATTTCTCCCTTTTCACACCTTCCAGTAGCTCTACCCCCGGAAGTAATTCGAGACGCCAGCCCAAAAGCTGTTTCGGAGAGAACCAGCTATTACCGAATTCGATTAGCTTTTCACTCCTTGCCACAACTCATCCGATAGTATTGCACGGCTAACCGGTTCGGGCCTCCCCTCGCATTTCTGCGAGGTTCACCCTGGTCATGGCAAGCTCATCCGGCTTCGGGTCTTACACGCACCACCTGCAAACCTGTCGGCGACCGGTTCTTGCCACAAAAATTTTGCAGCAAAAAACCGGAGGTCGAGTAGGAATGCAACGCGCTATTCACACTCGGTTTCCCTTTGGATGCGTCCTGACGGACTTATCCGAGCGGTGCATATAAACTCGTTGGCTCATTCTTCAATAGGCACGCCGTCATCCGTCACCTTTTTAAGCGCTATCAAATCCAATTCGCTTTTTCAATTCGCTCCATCGCTTACCATATCGTTTTAATTTCGCTTCGCGTTGCCGAGCGAACGATATGCTAGAAAAAGCTTCGTAGTAAATCAATTTCCACGGGAATCCCGCTTTCGTTGATCTCTCTTGCCGAGTATTATGCTCGACAACGCGTTTTCTTAAATCAGATGTACATCCGATATAAGCACGCGAATTGGATAAACTCTTGAGGATATACATATAAAACATATGCCCTCAATGATAACGCACAAAAAGGTGACGGACTCCGACTCCTTGTAAGCGCATGGTTTCAGATACTATTTCATCGCCCTCTCGGGCTGCTTTTCACCTTTCCCTCACGGTACTGGTTCACTATCGATCTTGGAGAATATTTAGCCTTGGGAGTTAGTCCTCCCGAATTCCCCCGACGATTTCGTTTGTCGAGGTACTCACGTAACGATCCCGAGAGCGTAAGGCCGTTTTCGGTTACAGGGCTATTACCTGCTATGGCGCGGCGTTCCAGCCGCTTCACCTAACGAAGTCTTACTATGTACACTCCCCTTTGAGATTGCTCTCAAAATGGATCGCACGTATAACCCCCGCTTTTTACTTGCGTAAAAAGCAGGTTTGGGCTCTTCCCGTTTCGCTCGCCGCTACTCAGGGAATAAGCGAAATGATTCTTCCAGCGCGTAACTATCCGCGCTAAAAGAATGATTTCGCACATTGTTTCTTTTCCTCCGCTTACTGAGATGTTTCACTTCAGCGGGTTTACGAATCCGTCACCTTTTTAAGCATTATCAAATCCGTTTTTTTAATCCGGTTGAGAACATATGCATAAAACATATTCTCAATGATAACGCACAAAAAGGTGACGGAAACAATGCGAGTTTGTCGCATTAGGTTTCCCCATTCGGAAATCTCCGGATCAAAGGTTGCTAGACACCTCCCCGAAGCATATCGCCGTCACGCCGCGTCCTTCATCGCTTCTCCAAGTCAAGGCATCCACCATGCGCTCTTATGTCTTATCCCGGTGTTTCAACGTCTTAACTTTTTTTACCTGCTCTATGAAATTTTCAAAGTCCTCATCGATGTTTATTGCTATGGCCAACGAAAAACCGCCTTCCTGCGAAGGCGGTTCGGAAACACAATAAATCAGCTCGTTTTTCCGCCTTCGCAAATACGATTGATGTCGTTTGTAACCATATATCGATGTAATTCGAGTATAGTCCTAGTCCGAACTTGCGTCAAGCCCCAAAACGATGCGCGGTAAACAAGGTGGGGAAAAACGTAAAAACCCCGAAATTTTCGGGGTTTTTCAAGGGTAGCCCTTAGCGATTGTCCATGATATCGCTCCGCAAGCGAGCGATAAATTTCTCCGCCGCTTCTTTGCCTCCCAAGCCGAACGACAAACCAACGGCAAGCGAGATCGCGGCAACCGCTCCAGTGAAGAGTGTTTGCACCAATGGCCCCGCAATACCGAGCTGGAACAGGGCGGCAAGAATCGCGAAGATCCAGATCGCCCATTTTGAAACGCCGCCCAAAAAACCAGCTGAGGGCAAATGCGCCGCGCGGGCCGAACCCGTCACGACGCGCTGGGTGATATCCGCAAGGACCGCCGACGCGACCAAAATGATCGCGGCAACAATGACTTTTGGAAGGTACACCAGAACAACATCCGACAAAAAGATATTCACCTGCGTCAAACCGAGCACATCGACGGCGGCAACCAAAAATACGATGACGACGAACCATTTCACGAGCGCGCCGATGAATGCGCCGGAATCCAATTGCCATCCGGCGCGCGCCAACGGCTCTTCAAATCCGATGCTTTCAAGCGCGCGGTCAACTTTCAGCGCCCGGAAGATCTGCGCAACCACCCGGTCGAGCGCCATGGCGATCACCCAGCCGACAATGAAAATGATGATCGCGACCACCAACTGAGGGATGAAGCCGATGACGCCGGTCCACAACTGCTGGAACGATGCCACCAAAACATCTCCCCACGTTTGTAACAACATATGCGTTTCGTGTAAAAAATTAATGCTTATAAATACCGAAGAGCCGGGCGCGCGAACCGGTTCGACCTCGCCGCCGCGGCGTCTTCACATAGAGTGTCCTTAAAAGGTACAACAATGGTCATTATACCATATTCCAGCGCTTCACTCAGCGGCCCTCCCGCCGATGTGGATAACCCCTCGCCTGAAAAAAGAAAATCTGCGCCCGAAAGCGCAGATGTCTGTGAAAAATGCCTACGAAACGAGTGAGGAAATGAACCAGGAGATGGCGAAACCGAACACGCTCCAGATCGCGGTCGCGATGCCGGCGATCACCAGAAGCGCAGCGAACCGCCGCTGGGCGAAAAGCACTATACGCAACCCTTCTCCGTGACGCTCGTGGTCATAGTCGCGCATGCTGATGCCGAAAACCCACGGCCACGGTTTCCCGTCCAGATCGTTGGCGTCCTGTACCGATTCGCTGTCCATCGTCGTGTAATACCGATGTCCGCTGGTTTCGTCTTCCCAGCGCAGACGCATGGAAAGACCGGGGAACAGCACGCCGCCGATCAAGTTCGT
>JACOVJ010000063.1 GCA_016177385.1 Candidatus Niyogiibacteriota bacterium | reverse complement strand
TGTATCCGCGCGCGCGGGCGTCCCGTGTTGCCGCGAACAAGTCGCGGATGAACGCGAACGCCCCCGTGTAGGTCGCGGGATTGGAGCGCGGCGTACGTCCGATGGGCGACTGATCCACCACGATGACTTTATCGACGTTGTGAATGCCTTCGATGGTTTTGTGCGCGCCCGGCGCCTCGCGCGAGCCGTAAAAATGCCGGGACAGGGCTTTCGCCAAAATATCGTTCACGAGCGACGATTTTCCCGACCCCGATACGCCCGTCACGCAAACGAATTTTGCGGTCGGGATCTCAACGTCGATATTTTTTAAATTGTGTTCCGAAGCGCCGCGAATCACGAGCATTTTCGTTTTTTCCTTGACGCGCTTCGCGCGCGCTTCCGCATTCCCGACCTTCACGCTCTTGCGTCCTGCCATGTAATCGCCGGTGAGCGTTTTTGCTTTCAACAATTCCTTGTACGTTCCCTCGAAAATAACTTCGCCACCGTGGCGCCCCGCGCCCGGGCCCAGGTCCACGATCCAATCGGCATTTTTCATCGTGTCGCGGTCATGCTCCACCACCACAACGGTATTCCCGAGGTCGCGCAAATTCTTGAGCGTACCGATGAGCCGCGCGTGGTCGCGCGGATGCAGGCCGATGGATGGTTCGTCCAATACATAAATGACGCCCGAAAGTCCGGAACCGATCTGGGTCGCGAGCCGCACCCGCTGACCTTCCCCGCCCGAGAGCGTCGCGCTCGACCGATCAAGCGTCAGGTATTCAAGCCCCACATCCATCAAAAACTGGAGGCGCCGTACGATCTCTCGCGACAACGGTTTCGCAATAACCTTTGCTTTTTGGCTTGCGAGATCTTTTTCGTAGGCGCGCATAAATGCGGCGGCAGACGCGCACGACAATGCCGACACGTCCGCAATGCTTTTATCGCCCAGACGCACGGCAAGCGCTTCGGGTTTCAATCGCCGCCCCGCACAGGTCGGGCACACTTCGATGCGCATGTAGCGCTCGATCTCGGCGCGCGTCCATTCCGAATCCGTTTCTTTCCACCGCCGCTCAAGGTTCGGGATAATGCCCTCAAATCTTTTTTCCGCCGGATCCGGTCCGCCCGTTTCGCCGCACAAAAGGATCCCGATGATGTCTTTGGGCAGGTCTTTGACCGGTTTGTCGAGCGAGAATCTGCGCCGCGACGCCAGATCCTCGAGCATCCACCAATACCACGATTGGCGGCCCACGCGGTGCGACGCCCGCGCCCACGGCTGGATCGCGCCCTCGGCAAGCGTCAGGGTTTTATTCGGCAAAACCAATTCCGGATCCACTTCGAGCCGCGACCCGAGGCCGGTGCAGGCGGGGCAGGCGCCGAACGGACTGTTGAACGAAAACAGGCGCGGCTCGATCTCGGGAAGCGAAATGCCGCACGCGGGACAGGCAAAATGCTCGGAGAAGATCATTTCGGAAAATGCGCCTTTTTTATTCCCCTCCTCGGCGGGCGCGACAATGGCGATCCCTTTTGCGAGCGAGAGCGCCGTTTCGAACGATTCGCGCAAACGCTCTTTATCGAGATCGCGGCCGATGACCACGCGGTCCACCACGACCGCGATCGAATGCTGGCGCTTCGGGTCGATGTCTAGATCGAGCGCTTCATCCGTGCGCATGACGCCGCCGTCCACGCGCACGCGCAGGAATCCTTTCTTTTTCAGTTCCTGTAAAATTTTTTTGTGCTCGCCTTTGCGGCCGGTCACGACCGGGGAAGCGATCATCACGAACGCGCCCGACGGGAGCGCCGACACCTTTGCCATCATTTCCTCGATGGTCTGTTTTTTTACGGAACGGCCGCACTGCGGACAATGCGGCTCGCCCAAGCGCGCATAGAGCACGCGCAAATAGTCGTAAATTTCGGTGATCGTGCCTACGGTCGAGCGCGGCGTTTTGGCAACGGAGCGCTGATCGATGGCGATGGCGGGCGATAACCCATCCATGGATTCCACATCGGGCTTTTCTGAGAGGCCCAAAAATTGCCGAGCATAGCTCGACAGGGACTCTACGAACCGCCGCTCGGCTTCGGCGTAGATCGTATCGAACGCAAGCGACGATTTGCCCGAACCCGAAAGGCCCGTAATGACCACGAGCTTGTTTTTTGGGATATCGAGCGAAATGTCCTTTAAATTGTGGACGCGCGCACCGCGAATCCGGATGACGTTGGTCGTGGGCACAGCCATAAAGCATCCATTATATAAACGTGTCAAGACGGCGTCAATGGATAAGGAGGCGATTTGAAAAGGCCGCCGAAACTGCCGTACAATGAGCAACGTGCCGTCCGTACTGCAAAACACCAAAACCATCCCCGATTCGCCGGGCGTCTATTTTTTCCGCGACCGCACCGGCGCGGTCATTTATGTCGGAAAAGCGCAAAATCTCAAACTGCGCCTGAATTCGTATTTTACGATCGCGGGCGTCGGCGACGACGCGCGCAAACAGGCCATGCTGAAAGAAGCCACGACCTTCGACTGGCAGGAATTGGGGTCGGACATCGAGGCGCTCCTGCGCGAGGCCGAACTCATCAAAAAACTCAAGCCGAAATATAACGTCCTGATGCGCGACGACAAGAATTATTTTTATGTCGGCTTTACGCGCGGCAAATTCCCCCGCGTTTTCGTCACCCACCAGCCGGATCTCGATTCGACGTCCTCCGTCTATCTCGGCCCGTACACGGACGGCGGCGCGCTCAAGCTCGTTTTAAAATCTCTGCGCAAAGCATTCCCCTACTGCGAATGTGCGCGTTCGTCCCGTGCGTTGCACGACCGCCCGTGCGAGAATGCGGAACTCGGCCGGTGTCTGGGCGTCTGTTGCCTGAAAAAAAAGAGATGGCGCGATTTCTACCCCGATGCCGAGGAGCGCATTGAACGCTACCGCGCAAGCATCGGGCTCCTGAAGCGGATCCTTGCCGGACGCCACACCGCGGTCTTACGGCGCCTGAAAAAAGACATGCGCAAACTTTCCGAGGCGCGGCACTACGAGGAAGCGGCGGAACTGCGCGACCAGATCGACGCCCTTGAAAATATTTTCGAGCATCGGGCGTTCCTTTCGCGGGACGACCAGGCGTGGCGTGAAAAAGGACTCCGGCATCTTCTGACGGTGCTCGGCGCAAAAAGCGTGAAGCGCATCGAAGGATACGATATTTCGAATATTCAGGGAACCGATGCGGTCGGCTCCATGGTGGTATTCCTCGACGGCCTGCCGGCAAAAAACGAATACCGCCGGTTCCGCATCCATTTGCCACCGCGCCCCAACGACATCGCCATGATTCGCGAGATCGTCACGCGCCGGCTCGAACACCGCGAATGGTCCCTTCCTGCCGTCATGGTCATTGACGGGGGAAAAGCGCAGTTGAATGCGGCGATGAGCGCGGCCCTGCGTTTCAAAAAGGTCCGTGTTGTCGCTCTCGCAAAACGTGAAGAGGAGCTCTATTTGCCGAACCGCACGATCCTGAAGCTCAAAGAAAGTTCGCAGCCCTTATTGCACCTGATGCAGGCCGTCCGCAACGAGGCCCACCGCTTTGCGCTTTCCTTCCACCGCCATCGCCGCGCAAAAACGCTGTTTAAAAAACGTGCACCAAGGATGGTCCCTAAGGGTTTGAAAAGAACCGCCCCCAAGCGCCCGAAAAAACCGGCTCCCCAACGAAAAGCGCGCAAAATACGGCGCCGTTGACCTCCGAACCGGGGGGTGCTATAGTATGGAAAATGCAGATTTTACGGACTCTTCTACCGTACGCGGAGATCGTTATCGCCATCCTCCTCGTGATCACCATCCTCCTCCAGCAAAAAGGCGGCGGTATGGGCTCGATCTTCGGAGGAGGCGAAGCAACCTTCTATCGCACTAAGCGGGGCCTGGAACGCGGGCTCTTTATTGCAACCATTGTCCTTGGGATCGCATTCGTCGTTCTGGCGGTTTTGAGTCTGGCGTTGCGCTAGCTCGGCCGCCCATCCCTCATTCATTTGTGATCAAATCTTTTTCTCCGTTCGCGAAACATTCGTATATTCCCACACCTCTTGAGCTCCGCGTTGTCCTGCGGGGATTGGTCACGTGGGAAAAGATCGTAGTACTCGCGGCAACGGCGGCGGTCGTCATCGGGATACTCGGCGCCTGGATCGAATTGCAAAAACGATTCGCGGTCATGGTTCCTGCGCCCGGCGGCTCGTTCGCCGAAGGTATCGTGGGAACGCCCCACTTGGCCAATCCGCTTCTGGCAAGCACGGACGCGGACCGCGATCTTACGGAACTTCTGTACGCAGGCCTGATGAAATCCGACGGCAAAGGCGGGCTCGAAACGGCGCTTGCTTCCAATTACACGATCTCGGAGGACGGACTGATGTATGAATTTACGCTCCGCGAGGGTCTAGAGTGGCACGACGGGAAACCGATCACGGCGAACGATATCGCGTTCACGATCCAAGCTGCCAAAAATCCGGCCATCAAAAGCCCGCTTCGCGCCAATTGGGAAGGTGTGGATGTCGAAGTGGTGAACGACCGTCAGGTCCGCTTCCTGTTGAAACGACCGTATTCGCCCTTTCTTGAAAATACGACCATCGGCGTACTCCCGCGCCACATCTGGAAAGATGTGACGCCGGAACAATTCAGCTTGTCCGAATACAACCGCACTGCCGTCGGTGCGGGCCCCTACCGCGTGGATACGATCGAACGGAACGCGGCCGGCGTCATCACGGCCTATGCCGTACGCGCATTCGAATCGTACGCGCTCGGAAAACCGCTCATTCGCGCGATCACTCTGCGGTTCTATAATTCGGAAACCGAAGCACTCTCGGCGCTCACAGCGGGCGACATTGACGCTCTGTCTTCGCTTTCCGCGGAAAAAACCGCCGGGTTGCGAAATTTCGCGGACCGGCTACGCGTCTTATCGCTTCCGCGCGTATTCGGTGTTTTTTTCAACCAGAATAAATCGGCGGCATTGCAGGACCGCGCCGTCCGGCTGGCACTCGTGCAGGCGACCGACAAAAAATCGGTCATCAAGGGGGCGCTCGGCGGATTCGGTATTGCGGTCGGCGATCCCATCCCGCCGGAGATCCTCCACCGCGGTTCCCCGACCGATCCATTCGACCTTGATGCCGCATCGAGCACACTTGCGAAGGCGGGGTGGAAATTGAACGCCGAAACCGGAGTGCGGGAAAAAACCTCCGGGAAAAAATCAGTGATCCCGCTGGCATTCACCATCTCGACCGCCGATACGCCGGAACTCGCCTCAGCGGCCGGGATCGTAAAAAACCAATGGCGCGCGCTCGGCGCCGATGTCACGGTCAAAACATTCGAGATCGGCGACCTGAACCAAAATGTTATTCGTCCCCGTGAATACGAGGCGCTCCTGTTCGGCGAGGTCGTGGGGCGCGACCCCGACCCGTTCGCATTCTGGCATTCGTCCCAACGCAACGACCCCGGGTTGAACATCGCGCTCTACACCAACAAAACAACGGACAAACTGGTCGAGGAGGCGCGGACCGCGCATGATGCCGTCCTGCGACGGGAAAAATATGCCGCGTTCCTCGATGAAGTGCGCCGCGACGCGCCCGCAGCGTTCCTGTACTCGCCTTCGTATTTGTATGTCGCGGCTCCGGGACTCCAAGGATTCGATACGCGGCTGATCACGGTCCCGGCCGAACGTTTCGCAAATGTCCATGCATGGCATTTGTATTCGGCGCGCGTTTGGAAGATCTTTTTGAAGTAAAGATGCCCCCGTGGCGGAATTGGCAGACACGTCCTTCACCTTAAATTATGGGCAGATGGTGGAACTGGCAGACACGTACGGTTCAGGGCCGTATGCCGAAAGGCGTGAGGGTTCAAATCCCTCTCTGCCCACCAAAGGTGAAGGATTCCCGTAAGGGAGTAGAGGTTCAAATCCTCTCGGGGGCACTATGGAAAAATTATCATTTATTCGTTTAATCGCATGATCACTCGAAGGAATTATCAGCGAAAGCCGGCAGGAAAGTTCGCCAGAACATCGGGACGCGTTTCCGATCTGCGCGAGGAATTAAAAGACGTTAAAAAGGCGAAATCGGTCGAAAAACTGATCGTTCCGCACGCAAGCCCGAATGCAAAGATCCGGGTCGTTCCCGTTGGCGGGCTTGAGGAGGTGGGACGGAACATGATGTACCTCGAATACCATGATCCGGGTTCAAAATACCATGGCGATATCATCGTGATCGACATGGGCCTCCAGTTCCCGGACGAAAATATGCCGGGGATCGACTACATCATCCCGAACATCGCCTCGCTCATGCCCAAACGAGACAAGATCAAAGCCATCATTATCACGCATGCGCATTACGACCATATCGGCGGTATCCCGCACGTCATGCCCAAACTCGGCGCCGATATCCCGATGTACGGGACCGACCTGACGCTCGCCATCATTGCCAAGCGCCAGCACGACTACGAACACGTCCACCTGAATTTCAACGAGGTCAATAATGATACCAAGCTCGATTTTGGCGCATTTCAAGTCGAATTTTTCGGCGTATCGCATAACATCCCGGGTTCGGTCGGGGTCATCCTGCACACGCCCATCGGAATCCTGATCCACACCGGCGACTTCAAGATCGACGCGCGCTCCGCCATCGGCGGCGTGACCGAAATGGAAAAACTGAAGGCGCTCGGCGAAAAAAACGTATTGCTTCTTATGTCCGACAGCACGAATGCCCGCGAGCCCGGCCATCAATTCAGCGAAGTTGATATTCAAAGCGAAATGGAAACGATCATCCGGAACGCCGACGGACGGCTGATCATCGGAACATTCGCGTCGCTCTTGGGCCGCTTGAATGAAATTCTGCAGATCGCCGAGGCGTGTGATAAGCGCGTCGCCATTGACGGCCGCAGCATGAAATCGAACGTCGAGATCGCGGAGCACCTCGGATATATCAAAGTGAATCCCTCGATCCTGATCGACGTCAGCGAGGTGCATAAATATCCATCCAAAAAGGTCATCATCCTTGCGACCGGCGCCCAAGGGGAGGAAAATGCGGTTCTTATGCGCATTGTCACGGGGCGGCACAAATTCCTAAAGATCCAATCGGGCGACACCGTGGTGTTTTCCTCTTCGGTCGTTCCGGGCAACGAACGCTCGGTCCAATATCTGACCGACAAACTCTACCGCGACGGCGCGGACGTCATCAATTATAAAATGCTCGACATTCACGCCGGCGGACACGCAAAACAGGAGGACCTCAAACTCCTGATCGAAACCATCAAACC
This sequence comes from Candidatus Niyogiibacteriota bacterium, assembly GCA_016177385.1. GTDB lineage: Bacteria > Patescibacteriota > Minisyncoccia > HO2-45-28 > HO2-45-28 > JACOYI01. The sequence goes on along the minus strand of JACOVJ010000063.1, from coordinate 14,782 downwards.
CAAATTCCTTATGCCCATCGAAGGAAATCATTCGTTCCTCAAACTTCACGCGAAGGTCGCCAAGCGCGCCGGTATGACGCAGGACCACATCATCATCGCGGACAACGGTCAGATCGTGGAGGTTAAAAAAGGTTCGGTCGCGCTCACGAAGGAGCGGGTGCCCGCCAACTATGTCATGGTGGACGGCCTCGGCGTCGGCGATGTGCAGGAAGTGGTTTTGCGCGACCGGCAAATGCTCGCATCGGACGGTATTTTCGTCGTCATTGCGACCATTGATTCGCAGACCGGCAAGGTCCGCGGTTCGCCCGACATCATTTCGCGCGGATTCGTCTATTTGCGCGAATCCAAAGAACTTCTGTTCCAAGCGAGGATGCTCGTCAAAAAGATCGTGGAGCAATCCGCCCACAGCATGCACCCCGTGAACTGGACTTACGTGCGCGACAATTTGCGCGACCAGGTCGGCGACTTTCTGTTCGAAAAGACCCACCGCCGCCCGATGGTGCTCCCCGTGGTCATCGAGGTGTAATCCGCCAAGATTTACGAGGTCGGACCTCGTAAAAAAGAAAACCGCATTTCCTGCTGAAAATGCGGCTGTAAAAATTATTGTTTTTTCCTGAAAACGAACCAGTCCTCGCCTTCTGTTTTCTCTTTTAATTGGCACGCATGGCGAACATCGGCGATGCTCACCTCGTATTCGTGCGTTTTGCAAATAAATTCGATCATCCCAGCGCGCCAATCTTCAAGCAGTGAGCCCGAATGGTTGGTATCGGGAACAAACTCGCCCTCATCATCCGAGAATCCCTCCCTCTCATCAAATTCTGGAGAGAGCATGTCCGCGTCAACGGAATGACCCACCGGTTCATCGAGGCTATAAAAAATGTACCCGCTGGGATGCTGCCTTCGGAAATGATCATCGATTTCGATGATTTTACACCGAACCATCAACAGATAATCTTGATACTCGATACAATACCAGACGTAGTCACCTACTGAATATTCCGCTTTGATACATTCTGTTTCCACACCTACCTCCTTACATTGGCGTTTGGGGTTAAGAAACTCTAAAAAGAAAATACTATCAAAGGATGTTTTTGTCAAGCATGGCTGAAATGCAAAAATCCCGAGTCCGTCAGCGGACGGATCGGGGTCGGAAAACGCGCGAAAGCGCTTTGCAAAAAAACCATCGGAGAATAATAAGAGCGATAGCGGCGATACCCGCGCCGATCACAAAATCGCCGATGCTGTAATATCCGGCGATGTCCGTGGAATTGATGACGATGTCGGTTTCCCAGAACGTCAGATGAAAAAGTTTCGGGATGTGAAAGATATCACAGAGCCACGGCAAGCGCGCGCCATCGAGATCGGTCCCGATGACCGGCATATGACTGCCGTTCACGGTGACCGCCAGCCAATTCGAGAATGCGCCGGCTAAGACAACGATCGCGCACACACCCAAACTACGCATACGAGCGCGCCACAACAAAAACGCCGCCAACCCCAACAGCATCATGAGCCCATAGATCGGTATGAACATGGCGCCCTCGATATTTTAAGGAACGATGCTCATTCCATTGTATCAAACTGACCCAAAGGGTAGTCCCTAGGAATCGGAAAAGGACCACCCTTTGGGTTAGTTTTACAGTGATTACTTTGCGGTTTTCCGATGAAATCCGGTGCCGGCGGGAATGACGCGGCCGATGATAACATTTTCTTTCAGTCCCCGCAGCGTGTCGAGACGGCCCTCAAGCGCCGCGGAAATCAAGACGCGCGTGGTTTCCTGGAATGAGGCCGCCGCAAGGAAACTGGATGATGCGAGTGCGGAGCGCGTAATGCCCAGCGGAAACGGCTCTCCTTTGGCGGGTTTGCCACCGGTTTTTTTCGTGTCACGGTTTTCCTCCAGGAATGCCGCGTTTTTCACGCCATCGCCGATGGCAAAATTAGTGGTCCCCGGTTCGGAGATACGCACATGTGCGAACATCTGGCGCACGATGATCTCGACGTGCTTCGGGTTGATGGACGCACCCTGCAGGGTGTAGAGATGCGAAACTTCGTTCAAAATATACCGCTCGGCGGCTTCCGAACCCATCAGCGTAAAGAGTTGCCGGATGTCGATCGGGCCGTCGGACAGTCGCGTACCTGGCCCGACGTCGGCGCCCTTTTCCGTGGCCAGCATCCGGCCGAATGGGATCCGGAATTCCTTCGATTCGGTCTTTGCTTTCTTGGAGCCGGCATCGAGCAGTACCTTGACCACGCGCTCATGGCCGTCTTCCTCAATATCGAGAACTGTTCCTTTACAATCCGCAAGGACCGCCGGGATCGCAGGCGTGCGGATCTCGAACAATTCCTCCACGCGCGGAAGACCCATGGTGATGTCGCCGCCGACCGCCACGCCTCCGGTATGGAACGTGCGCATGGTCAGCTGGGTGCCCGGTTCGCCGATCGCCTGCGCCGCCACGATTCCCACGGCCTCGCCCAATCCCACGGCCTCGTTCGTCCCGAGGTCATAGCCATAGCATTGCTGACAAATGCCCCGGAATGTTCTGCACGCGAGCGGGCTTCGGATGAAAATCTCATCCACCTCGCTTTTTTCGATCTTTTCGGAATCCTCGAAACCGAGGAAGCTCCCGCGCTTCAGTACGGTTTTTCCATGGCGGTCTTTGACGTCCCGCGCCAAGACGCGCCCAAAAATGCGCGAGGAAAGCCCTTTCCCGAAATCCTCGGCCTCGCGGCGCGTGACCAAAAATCCTTCGCTATCTCCGCAATCCTCCTCCTCGATGATGACGTCCTGTGCCACGTCCACAAGCCGGCGCGTGAGGTATCCGGCCGCGGACGTTTTGAGCGCCGTATCCGCCGTTCCTTTTCGCGCGCCGTGCGTTGAAATGAAATACTCAAGAACGCCCAGTCCCTCCTTGTAATTGGAAATGATCGGGAGCTCGATGATGCGGCCGGCCGGGTTCAGCACCAATCCCCGCATGCCGGACATTTGCGAAACCTGGATCCAGTTTCCGCGAGCGGCCGATGACACCATGGCGTACACCGAACCGAGTTCGTCGAGCGCTTTCGGGACCAGCGCATCCACTTTTTGTTTTACCCCTTTCCACGTTTCGACGATCTTTTTGTACCGCTCGTCGTTGGTCAGAAGCCCTTCGTTGTACTGGCGCTCGATCTCGGCCGCCTGCACTTGGGCCTCCGCGATCAATTGCGGCTTTTCTTCCGGAACCCGCAGATCGTCAACGCCCCACGAAATGCCCGACGTTGTCGCGTACTGAAAGCCGAAATTTTTGATCTTGTCCAAGATCCCCGGGATCGCCTCGCGGCCGTAACGCCCGATCAGGGTGGAAACCATCCGTTCGAGATCTTTTTTACGGACCTCATCATTGATGTATTCAAAATCGTCCGGCAGGGTGCTATTGAAAAGCAGCCGGCCAACGGATGTTTCGAGGTACTCCCCTTTTTCGGCAACAATGCGATATTTTGGGTTCGCTGTGATGGCGACCCTGACCTTCGCTTTCAGATGCACATCGCCGAATTCCGACGCCAAGATGGCTTCGTTGGGACTCGAGTACACGTTGCCCTCGCCCTTCAACCCGGGAAAAATTTTCGTAAGCCAGTAAATGCCGAGCACCATATCCTGCGTCGGATTCACGATCGGGTCTCCGGTGCCGGGCTTGGTCAGATTGCGGATGGACCACATCAGTTCACGCGCCTCTTTTTGCGCCTCTTGGGTCAGCGGCACATGGACCGCCATTTGGTCGCCGTCAAAGTCGGCATTGTACGCCTGACACACCAACGGATGGATCTGCAGGGCATTGCCCTCGATGAGCACCGGCTGAAACGCCTGAACTCCCAACCGATGCAGCGTCGGCGCGCGATTCAATAGCACGAATTTATCCTTGATCACTTCTTCGAGCGCCGCCCACACGTCGGGCGTCGGCTCGTCAATGGTGCGGTTCGCGCCCCGGATATTATGCGCAAATCCTTTCGAGATCAGATTCGCAATGACAAACGGGCGGAAGAGTTCGAGCGCCATATGCTTCGGGATCCCGCATTGATGCAATTTGAGCGCAGGCCCGACCACGATGACGGATCGACCGGAATAATCCACGCGCTTACCAAGCAAATTCTGACGGAACCGCCCTTGTTTTCCGCGGAGCGCGTCCGCCAACGATTTAAGGGCGCGTTTTTGCGCCTGACTCGTGACCGCGGCGTGCCCCCGTCGGATGCTGTTATCGAGCAGCGCATCCACGGCTTCCTGCAGCATGCGTTTCTCGTTGCGCACGATCACTTCGGGCGCTCCCAGTTCCGTGAGTTTTTTCAGACGATTGTTGCGGTTGATGACGCGGCGATAGAGATCGTTGACGTCCGACGTCGCATGCCGCCCGCCGTCCAATGCCACCATCGGCCGGAATGCCGGCGGCGTAATGGGGATCACGGTCAGGAACATCCATTCGGGACGCACGCCCGCTCGAATCATTCCTTTGACCATGCCTAATCGCCGAATGAGCCTTTTTTGATCCGCAACGTCCGCGCGTTTCAATTCGTTTTCCAATTCCGCCGCGAGTTTATGCAGATCAACGGAGCGCGCGATCTCATGCAGAGCCTTGGCACCGATGTCGGCCTCGAAGACATCGGCGAATTTTAAGCTCAACCGGTGATACTCGATCTCAGACACGATCTGCAATGGACGCAGGCCCTCGAGTTCTGCTTTTGTTCTTTCGAATGCGGTCTTGAGTTTCGAGAGTGTCGCGCGGTCGGCCTCTTTTGATTTTTGCTTGAATTCGCGCTCAAGATCCGTGATCCGATCCCGACGCGCTTTTTCGTCCACGCTTGTCACAATGTAACCCGCAAAATAGATCACGCGCTCAAGATCCGCGAGCGTCAGGTCGAACAACAGCCCGATGCGGGACGGCACGCCGCGCAAAAACCAAATGTGCGCCACGGGGCTTGCGAGCGCGATATGTCCCATCCGTTCGCGGCGCACGATCGAACGCGTTACCTCCACGCCGCACTTATCGCACACGATCCCCTTATACCGGATACGGCGGTATTTGCCGCAATAACACTCGTAATCCTTTTCCGGACCGAAGATCCGTTCATCGAACAGACCGTCTTTTTCTGCGCGTTGGGTCCGGTAATTGATGGTCTCGGGTTTCGTGACCTCTCCTCTCGACCACGACAAAATTCTCTCGGGTGACGCGAGTTTTAACGAGATCGCTTTAAAATCAATGGGGGCGGTTGTTGGTTCCATGGAATTATGCGCGGCGCGCGGTTTCTGAAAAAGCGGCGACCCCCGCCTCGCGATGTCCCATATCTGGCGCCGTGGTCGGCGCCTCGCCGCCGACCAATTCGATGTCGAGCGAAAGACCGCGGAGTTCGTTCAGCAACACATGAAATGACGCCGGTAAATTCGGACTCTTGAACGGTTCTCCCCGCACGATCGCGTCATACGCGGCCGCGCGGCCCATCACATCATCGGATTTGATCGTGAGCATTTCTTGAAGCGTATACGCCGCGCCGTATCCTTCGAGCGCCCACACTTCCATTTCTCCAAAACGCTGGCCGCCGCCCTGTGCCTTGCCGCCGAGCGGCTGCTGGGTAATGAGCGAATACGGGCCCGTGGAACGCATGTGGATCTTTTCCTCCACCATGTGCTCCAGCTTCATGATGTAAATTTGGCCCACGGTCACCGGCTGGTCGAACGCGTCGCCGGTGCGGCCGTCATAGAGTTTTACTTTACCGGATGCCGGAATGCCGGCTTTGACCATTTCTTCTTTGATCTCCTCTTCGGACGCGCCCTGGAACGGCGGCACAATGGCTTGGTACCCAAGCCGGTCCGCGGCCCAGCCGAGGTGGGTCTCAAAAATTTGTCCGATATTCATACGCGACGCCACACCCAGCGGGTTCAAAATGATATCCACCGGTGTTCCATCCTCTAAAAACGGCATGTCCTCTGCTGGCAGGATCTTTGAAATAACGCCTTTATTCCCGTGCCGGCCCGCCAGCTTGTCGCCTACCATGACCTTGCGCAGTTGCGCCAATTCCACCTGGATCTGCTTGATGACGCCGGTTTCGAGCTGATCCCCCGCTTCGCGAGAAAAGATCTTGACCCCGACCACGCGGTCCTGACGACCATGCGGCAGACGAAGCGACGTGTCCTTCACTTCCCGAGCTTTTTCTCCGAAGATCGCGCGCAAAAGCCTCTCCTCCGGCGTCAGGTCCGCTTCGCCCTTCGGCGTGATCTTCCCGACCAAAATGTCGCCGGGTAGGACCTCGGCACCGATGCGCACGATCCCCTCCTCGTCCAGATCTTTCAATTTGTCCTCACCGACATTCGGAATATCGTAGGTGGTCACCTCCGGACCCAATTTTGTATCGCGCACCGCGGCCGTGTAATTGGTCATATGCATGGACGTGAAAATATCATCCTTGACCAAGCGCTCCGAAATGATGATGGCATCCTCGAAGTTCGCGCCGCCCCATGACATGAACGCAACCAGCAAATTTTGACCCAAGGCCAGCTGCCCCCGATCCGTAGACGTCACATCGGCGAGCACGTCGCCTTTTTTCACTTTTTGGCCCAGATCCACGAGCGGCCGCTGATGAATGGACGTAAAATCGTTGGAGCGCAAAAAATTCACGAGCTTATACTCATGGTCCTTCGAACCTGACCGGATCGTGATCGCGCCCGCATCCACTTTTTTGACAACGCCATCCGCGGCCGCAACGACCAACCGTCCGGAGTCCTCGGCAACCTTCGCTTCCAATCCCGTCGCGACCAGCGGCAATGCGGGCTTGATGCACGGCACGGCCTGTCTCTGCATGTTCGAGCCCATCATGGCACGGTTCGCGTCATCGTGATTCAAAAACGGGATGAGGGTCGTCGAAACGCTGAATGCCTGCGCGGGAGAAACGTCCACGAAATGAACGTCCTCGCGCCGGATCAATCCCGGCTGTGTCTTGACGCGGCCCTCCACTTCTTCCTCCAAAATAGCGCCCTTCTCATCCACTTTCATGCCCGCGGCCGCGATGTTGTAACGCGCCTCGTCGAATGCGGTCAGATAGACGATCTCCTTGGTCACGGCACTCTTGACCACTTTGGCATACGGGCTTTCCAAAATTCCCAGATCATTGATGCGCACAAAACTCGATAGATGCACCACCAACCCGATGTTCGGCCCTTCCGGCGTCTGGATCGGACAGATCCGGCCGTAGTGGGACGGATGCACGTCGCGAACTTCGAATCCTGCGCGCTCTTTGGTGAGCCCCCCCGGACCCATGGCGGTCAGCCGCCGCAAATGTTCGAGCTCGGAGAGCACGTTTTCCTGACGCATGAATTGCGAAAGCTGGCTGGTGGTGAAAAATTCTTTGACCGCCGCCATGAACGGCCGGATATTGATGAGTTGCGCCGGCGTTAGCGTGAAAATATCGAGCGTGGACATGCGGTCCTGCGCCGTGCGCTTGATCCGCATCATGCCGACCCGGAGTTTTTGCTGGAGCATCTCGCCCACACCGCGGATCCGGCGATTTCCCAAGTGATCGATGTCATCCGGCTGCGCCATCGGATCGTTATTCATTTCAATGATATGCCGAACGATGAGCGCCAGGTCGTCGAGCGCGAGCGTGCGCATGTCCTTGCGGACGGTGCGGTCGACGCCCAGCCGGTTATTCAATTTATGGCGGCCGACCGCCGACAGATCATAACGGTCGGGAGAGAACATCCCGTCAAAAAGTTCACGCGCGTTTTCCACGGTCGCGAGTTCCCCGGGGCGGATGCGTTTGTACACTTCCACATAGGCTTCTTCGGCATTTTTTGTCGAATCCTTCTCGAGCGTGCGCGCGATATAGGCCGATTCTCCCGTATCCACATCCGCAAATGTTTTTTTGATGTCCTCCTCGGCCTCGAGCCCTAAAATGCGCAGAAGCATCGTGACCGGAAATTTGCGTTTCCGGTCGATGCGCGCGTAGATCGCGTCATCCGCTTCGGTTTCGAGTTCGATCCACGCGCCGCGGGACGGAATGATCTTCGCGCCGAAATATTTGCGGCCACCGAATGCATCCGCCGTAAAATACAGACCGAATGAACGCGCCAAGAGCGACACCACAACGCGTTCCACGCCGTTTACAATAAAAGTGCCGCGCGGTGTCATCAGCGGCAAGTCGGTCAAGAAAATTTCCTGCTCTTTTACTTCTTTGGTGCGTTTATTGATAAGCCGCGCGCGAACGCGAAGCGGCGCTTCGTAGGAAAGGTTATGGGTCTTTGCATGATATTCATCGCACTTCGGCTCATCGAGCGTGAATCCCGCGAATTCGAGGGAGAGCTCTTTTCCGGCATAATCCTCGATCGGCGAAAATTCATCAAAAAGCTCCTTCAGTCCTTTTTCCAAGAACCCCTGGAACGAATCGAGCTGGGGCGAAGCCAGCGGGGGAAGTCCGACCAGCGGCGGTTTGTACTCGGAAAAATGCTTTTTTTCCATAAAAAATAGACGTTAATAAAGTAAACGTTAAAAAATACAAAAGTACAAAAATACCCCTAATATCCCTCTTTAATCGGGGCTTCTAATTGGTTACTTTCTTAATGGCTAGGGCGATACTGCACCTAATAGTTTAGTATACTCGCCTCCTTTTTCTTGTCAAGCGTTAGAGGTGTGAATAAGTGAGGACTATTCCCGCTCGTAGAGCGGCCGCTTGGACAGCGAATTGAGGATTCCGAGGCCCGCAAAAAGCGTAATGAGCGATGAGCCGCCGTAACTGACGAACGGGAGCGGCAGGCCCGTGATGGGCAGAAGCCCCACATTCATGCCGACATGAATGAAAAACTGCGCAATAATGGTGCTCGCAAAGCCGATCGCGAAAAGACGTTCAAAATTCCCCTCGCCCATCACTCCGACGCGCAAGATCCGCCATACGGCGATCCCGAAAAAGATCAGGAGCAGGAACGACCCCACAAAGCCCCATTCCTCGGCAAATGCCGCAAACATAAAATCGGTCTCGGGCTCCGGTAAAAATTCAAGACGCGATTGGCTCCCGTAGCCGATCCCACGCCCCCAAAAACTGCCCGCGCCCACGGCGATCTGTGCCTGAATCGTGTGGTATCCGCCGCCGCGCGGATCGAGGTACGGATCGAGGAACGAATAAATGCGCGTTCTCTGATAGGGCTCGAGGACAAAGAACCATCCGATGACCGCGACCGCGACCGCCAAGATGCCAAGCGCGAAGAAATGTTTTTTTGAGATGCCGGACGCAAGCACGGTTGCCAGCCATAATGCAATAAGGATCAGCGCCGATCCGAGGTCGGGCTGAATGAAAACAAGGATGAGCGGCAAAAGCACATACAACCCCGATACGATGATGTGGCGGATGTTCGCGATCTCGATGTGGCGGCGCGAAAAATATTTTGCAAGGATGAGCGCCAAAATGATCTTCATGGGTTCCACGGGTTCAAGCGACAGTGCTCCGATCCGAAACCAGCTCGAAGCCCCCCGGATCGGATCGGCCGTCATGAAAAGAAGAAACAATGCGGCGAGACCCGCGCCGTACATCCCGATGAGCGTGGACCGGGAACGCAGGAGCGCGGGATCGGACCACGATAATCCGAAAAATACGGCGACTGACGCCGCGATCCAGGCAAGTTGGCGCCAGAAAAAATAATCGTCTCCCCCGCCAAAGGACTTCATAGTGATAAGTCCCGCGAACAACAGCGGGACGAGCGACGCAAAGAGGATCCAGTCGATCCGCCCAAGGAGAGCGCGCATATGTTCCTACCCTAGCGGGGCGCAGGAGTCCGGACAAGCACGTCAATGGCGGAGGGTTCCCCGGTCACGATTCCTGCGGGCCATGAAAAAGACACTATTCGCTCCGTCCCCGCACGCAATTCATCTATGACGGTCTGACTCGCGGCATACGCATTACCGGAGGAGTCCACGAGGATCGCGGATGCCTGAAGATCTCCGCGGCCTGATGAACCCGCATTGCGAACGGTCACCTCCAGCCGCGGGCTCGGAAGGAGCGCGAAATCGCGACGCACGACGAGAATGTTCGGTTTCGTATAATCCGCATACCGCCACCGGACCGGCTCAAATTCAATGGAAACCCGCGCGGGCGCGCGCTCGCCCGTAAAAAGTCCGGGCTCAAGGACTAAAAATCGTTCGGCTGGATTGATGTAGGTTTCGCCCGTACGCTGGGCGATCAAAATGTTGTTCGCATCATACAGTTTGACCAGATAAAACGCGCGGTCGGCCGCAGCGAAATTATAGATGTTCTCAATGAATGCGGCGGCTTCGTACACGCCCGCTCCCAGTTGGAAAAAGCGCGCCCACAGCACAACGGGCTGGGATAAATTTTCGAGGCACGGCGTACACGGCCCGCCGCAATCTACGCCGGTCTCGTTTTGGTTTTGCCGGTTGTCAAAACAGGTCGCTTCGGGGACCGCAAGAAACGCGAGATACACAATGACGGCCGCACCGGTCGCGATCAAAATCCCGAACACGATAAGCTGCCGGCGCGCTCTCCACGGAAAAATCGTCATGCTCACACTATAATAGAAAAGAAAAAGCCCCGCTATCCAAAAGGATAACGGGGCGACTTTGCATCGTGCCGGCTCTCGAGGGCTTTCCTAGGGTATCCCAAGGACCGACTACACCGCGGACCTGTACCCGCCTTGAAGCAACTGGCTAGTGTACCCGGTACAGCTTGACGGCCGAAAAGCGAGTGCCTCTCGCTGCAAAGAACTAAATTTTGCACTGTGCCAGCTCACTCGGGCGTTCCTAGGGTATCCCGACGACCGGCTTACACCCCTCCCTGTATGCACCAAAGGCGTCGAGTAGCATACCCAGCTCGGGGACAGGACGCGCGCGCCTCGCGCTTGCAAAGAAGCAATGTGTGAAGGGTCGGCGGAGATTCAGGCGTTGAGGCCCATCTCGTGACTTCCGTGGGGCCGCGTCTGACCGGATCCCCGCCGATTCGTTTGGTGAAAGAACTACGAAAAAGTTGAGTGGCCGCAGGGCTGCCGAGAAGACGGAGCCGCACCGGCTACGTACTCGCTACGGCCACTCTGAAAAGGAGTATAACAAACCCCTTAAATCCTGTCAAGGGGTGGCGGCAGGCGGCCCGCGCGGCTGGGAAAGGAGGGGAACCCGCCGCTTCGACTCGCGCCCGTAGGCGGGGAAGCCGTCTGCCGCCAAGAAAGCGCTCGGCCGGACTCGAACCGACGATGGAAGCTTTGCAGGCCTCTGCCTTAGCCGCTTGGCTACAAGCGCAAAAAGTCCCGCCTTCAATTCATGTCATGGTAGCGCCAACAATCGTATGTCTCCGACGATCACACGAATCATGATAATGACGATATCTGGTGGGATCAAAAAGATTGTTATATCTTTCGCGCGGCTGCCAAAACCAAATCGGTTGCGAACACTCATCGCATCGTTTCTGTCGAGATACAAGAAACAACACGAGCAAAATCATCGCAACGCCGCCAACCATGTACGCCATATATTCTCTCCTCGAAAGTTTTTCAATTTACCAACCCAATTAAGAAAAGCATAAGCGCGTCCCAATGTCAAACACCCGCGCGTCCTAAATTCAATCCCCGGTACTGGCGGCTGCCACCTCTGCGCTTATACGGCGCAGAGCCACGGCCTTCGGCCGGCTCGAAACGCACTGCGTTTCTCGCCCCCTTGCGAGTATCATCGGCAGTTGAGCGTTTTACGACTCTGTCCCCGCACTAGAAAATTTGAAATTAGGAACTTGGTCTCGGCGACTACCTACTGTCCCCTTGCGAGTATCATCGGCTCTACCACGTTTTACGACTCTGTTCGGAATGGAAAGAGGTAGTTCCATGGCGACGAGTCACCGAGACCAAACACCCAATTTCATTTTCAAATTTTCAGTACGGGGCGAGTCGGAATGTTCCCGATTTGCCCGCGATCCGTCGGTTGACGGAGAGCGGCTGCAAATCGCAATCCCGCACCGAGCTTGCTCTGGTGCGGGAGGAAGAGGTAGTTCCACCCCCTCAAGCCACCAGAACCGGAGATTTAATTGCTTATTGCGATTCCGAAAATTCATTAATAAATTTTCGGAATCGCAGATCATAGAGCAGATAAATCCGCCGAAATTTTGCATAGCAAAATTTTTGCGGATAAAAGACGTCGAAACATCGGGATAAGACCGGCCGTTTAGTACTTCTCGGCTCAACGCCTTGCGGCGCTTACACCTAAAGCCTATATACGTGGTAATCTTCCACGGGCCTTAACGATTCCTAATCTTGGGGTCGGCTTCCCGCTTAGATGCTTTCAGCGGTTATCCGTTCCGAACGTAGCTACCCAGCGATGCTCCTGGCGGAACAGCTGGTAGACCAGAGGTTCGTTCATTCTGATCCTCTCGTACAGAGAACGACTCCCCTCAAGAATCAACGCCTGCAGTAGATAGGAGACCAACCTGTCTCACGACGGTTTGAACCCAGCTCGCGTACCTTTTTAATTGGCGAACAGCCAAACCCTTGGGAGCTTCTCCACCCCCAGGATAAGGTGCATATTCCTCACATATTACTATGTGTATAGACTATATCATCATCCCGACATCAGTCGGGAGATCAGCGTATTATGGAAGTTTAATCAACGTTCCATCTCAGCCCGAAGGCTTCAGTCGTTACGGGGCTAGAGCAATTTTGTATTTTAATGATTTATGGATGTATGGTTTTATCACTTCCAAAAATCTTTGGGATTGTTTATTCGGAATGTAGATATTCCAATAAAAACCCTTTTTGTGCAATGTGCTTGCGACTCCAAAATTCTTCGTCAATAGGTGTTGTAATCGTTTTTGATTGTTTACGCTAAAAGCGTCTGTACTCAATCGAAACGCATTACAATCATTTCTTTTATAGCCATCATCCATGTACCAAACTGCGGTTGATAAAGGGGTCAATTCCTGCATATCAGAATTGATTATTTTCTTGCCATCAGAATAAAACTGAACCCAATATTTTTCCAATTCGGGAATAGATTTCGTTGCGAAATGTAAACTTTCATAATACTTTTTCGTAACTCTATGGAATTGACGAATCATTCGTGGCTTGCTGGTTTTAGATGTAAGAGACCGCAACGCATAATACTTCCACCAGAAGTATTGTTTTTGACTTATACCATGCCCAATTTTGAGCCGTATAAATCTACCGATGCGTTCCAAACAACCATCGCCGAGCAATGTTCCAACGATAATTTCATGCTGTCGCTGTGTAATGTGCACAGATGTAACAAAATCACTTAGCTTCCCACGGTATTATCCTATCATATCTGGAACTTTTGGTAGGAGTTCACCGTTATTAGCTGATTTTTTCATTCCTAATTACTTAGGAAGCGGCCCGTATTTAAGCCGACATCGAGGTGCCGAACACCGCCGTCGCTATGGACGCTCGGGCGGTACTAGCCTGTTATCCCCGGAGTAACTTTTATCCGTTGAGCTTCCCCGGCTTCTAATGCCCAGGGTCGGATCACTATGTTCTGCTTTCGCACCTGCTCGACATGTCCGTCTCGCAGTTAAGCCGGCATATGGCATTGTCCTATCGGCGCGATTTCCATCCGCGCCTAGCCGACCTTAATAAACTCCTCCATTACTTTTTAGGAGGAAAGTGCCCCACTTAAACTGCCCACCAGATACTGTTCCCGCGCGTTTTTGCCGCGCAAGTTAGATTTTACATCTCCATAGATGGGTATTTCACGGGCGGCTCCATTCCGGCCGAAACCAAAACTTCAAAGCCTCCCCACTATGCTACGCAATGGAAACGTAAAGCCAATATCAAGTTGCAGTAAAGCTTCCGGGGTCTTTTCGTCTTACTGCAGGTAACCGGCATCTTCACCGGTATTGTATTTTCACCGGGCACTTCTCCGAGACAGTCCTCCAGTCGTTACGCCTTTCGTGCGCGTCGGAACTTCACGTGATTCCATTATTTCTAATGGCGTAGACTATATCTTCATCTCAGCGTGTCGAAAATCTCTTTTTGAGTATATCTTCGTTTTCCACTCGGATTCATTCGGAATGCGATGCGGAGGATACGAGAAAGACCCTGCTTATTTCGATGCTCGCCTCTACGCATGGCGCAGCAAATTTCTCGAAAAAAACGATAATCTTTCTGTTTGGATGAAAGAAGTGGGTGCGCATCAAAGTGCGGGATGATTTTCGATATCAAATCATCCAAACTTCGCACTTCATATTTCAGCGTTTTATCGGAGAAATCTCGACGCAAGAACCCGCATTTGAATATGCGCTTCATTGCGCGTAGAATTTCCGCGCGATCTTCGTTCTGACTCACGGAAAAGCTCGGTTTTGTTTCCCATCCAACCAAGAACTTTTTTCGGCGCGAGAACGAAACACTAAAACATCCTTCTCCATCCACGTATCCAGAAATGTAATCGTACACATTTCTTTTTCTGCTGAGAGCTGGCATATGATGGATTTTATCGCGGACACCTCTATTTTAACCCATCTCGGTCGCCACTGTACAATAGCGACCTCAGTCGTTACGGATTCGTGCAGTCGCACGATTCCCACGGTATTATCCTGCTTTCATCGCTTGAATCTTGCCGTTCAAACTCCAGCGAGGACTTCACCGTTATTAGCCAGTATTTGCTTTGAAATTGCTTTCAAAGCGGGCAACTTCCTTACCCGACAAGGAATTTCGCTACCTTAGAACAATTATAGTTATTGCTGACATTGACGAGGGCTTCGGCCGGTCAGCACCGCAAAATAAATTTCACGGCACCGCCAACGTTAACCTTCTCGCATTGGTCAGGCG
>JACOVJ010000062.1 GCA_016177385.1 Candidatus Niyogiibacteriota bacterium | reverse complement strand
TGGACCGAACCGCCGGAATGTACGGCTCTTCGGGAAATGTTCGAGGAAACCGGGATCGTAGGGCGGCTGTTCACATGGACAGAAGAACACACGACCAAGAACAACAAAACCGGAGGAATGAAAACCGAGTTCCGGCTGGTAACGCGCTTTGAGGGCGCGATCCTGAACCGCAATTCGAGGATCAACCGGCTTCTGGTCGCGATACAATATTTGAAGCATCACCTCGAGCGCGAGCCTACCCGCGAGGAAATCGCCGAAGAGATCCGTAGAAGAACACCACTCGAAAGTCAGGAACACTGGAGACGGACGCTCGAGTATCTGCAAGGACAGCTCGGACGCGATCCAACAGCCGATGAGATCGTCGCGGAACTCAAACAGCGGAACGATGACGAAAGCAATCCCTACTGGCGCACGGTGTTCATCTGCGTTGCCATGAATCCGGGAGACGAAAATACGCAAGCACTTTCTCCGGAAGGACCGCCGCAGACACAAGGATTTCAATGGCTCCCCATCGCCGCCCCGCCGCACATCGAAACGAACGAGGAGCGGTGGGACCGCGAACAAAAAGACGGACCGGCACCGAAGCACGCGTATTATACGCACGTGCATACGGTACTGGACGCGCGAATCCTTTCCGCACTCGAGCGCATCAAACTCCAGCCGGATATCAACGCGGAACCCGGCGAAGATATCGCAACGCTCCGCGCGCTCTGGAAAACGGCGGGTGCAAGCGATACAAAAATTCTCAACTAGCTATGGGCGCCTCTCACATCGAGAGGCGCTTTTTGATCGCCTCGATCAATGCACGGATGTTGTCGGGCGTCGTCTGCCGGCCGAGCGTGATACGGAGATGACATCCCTTTTTGCTTGCTTTGCCGATCGCGGCTATCACATGCGACAGGGTCTGCGAACGCGCGGCGCATGCCGAGCCCGATGATACGCAGACGCCATCCTCCGACAGCGCAATCAAAAATGCTTCGGGGTCGGCGTCCGGAATGAAGACATTCAAATAATTCGGCAGACGATTTTTGAGGGGGCTGTTCAACTCCGCGTCCGGAACAATGCGCCGAATTTCATTCCATGCATACTCCCGAAGTTTTTCGATGGCGCAGGTGTTCGCGGCGTTTTTTTTCCATTTCGCTGTCATTTCTGCGGCTTTTGCGAACCCAGCGATCCCTGGAACATTTTCCGTGCCCGAGCGCAGACCGTATTCCTGCCCCCCGCCATAGATGACCGGCTCAAGTTTGATGCCGTCTTTTACATACAACGCGCCGATGCCTTTCGGGCCGTACATTTTGTGCGCAGAAATCGTCATCAGATCAACGCCGAGTTTTTTAACATCGATATCCAGCCACGGCGCCGCTTGGACTGCATCGGTATGAACCAGTATTTTTGGATTTTTCGCTTTCACCGCACGCACAATATCCGCGATCGGCTGGATCGTCCCGATCTCGTTATTCGCCCAACCGATGCTGACGAGCGCAGTATTCTCCTGCACGGCGGCCGCGACCGCATCCGGCGTAATCAAGCCGGTTTCGCTCACCGGTAAAATCGCTACTTCGATTATGCCCGCTTTTTCGAGCATATGGATCGGCTCAAGCACTGAAGCATGCTCAATTGCGGTCGTGATGATGTGAACAGCCCAAAGGGTAGTCCTTTTCTGATTCCTAAGGACTACCCTTTGGGCATTTGAAATAACCCCACGGATGGCGAGATTGTTCGCTTCGGTCGCCGAACCCGTAAAAATGATCTCGCGCGGATGAGCGGCACCGACAAAATCCGCAATGGTTTCGCGCGCATCGTCCACGGCTTTGATGGCTGCCTGTCCGCACCGATGCAGAGATGATGGATTCGCCGCCGCCCAATGGGGCTCCATGGCCAAAACCACCTCGGGGTCTGCCGGGGTGGTCGCCGCGTGATCCAAATAAATGAGATTTTTGTCGTTCATTCCACTGCTTCCACGCTTTTGATGCCCGAGAGCTTGGATTTCAGTAATTGTTCGACACCGGCTTTCAGCGTGACCTCGGAGAGCATACACCCGTGGCACGTTCCCTTCAAGCGCAATTTCACGACGCCGTCATCCACACTAACCAACTCCGCATCGCCCGCATGCATCGCAAGCAGGGGCCGGATATCGCGCTCGAGAATTTCTTTGATTTGATCGAACATGATGTTGAATTATTATTCCTATTCACTGGCGCTGAAGCGCGAATGCATATTCTTTTCAAGGCCATCCGGAGGCGAGCGGGCAGGGCGTTTCGCTTATAATCGCGCGAAGCGCTTAAGCGAAACGAGCGAGCCGAGGACCGAGCAAAATCCCGTCGCAGGCGGGATTTTGCGTGCCGAGAAAAGACATATGCATAAGCGCGCCAAAAATCATTTACGGTTTGAACCGGCGCGCGACTTCATCCCAGTTCGCGAGATTCCACCACGCCGCGACATATTCATTGCGGCGGTTCTGGTATTTCAGATAATACGCGTGCTCCCATACGTCGATGACAAAAAGCGGTATGAGTCCCTGCGTAAGCGGACAATCCTGATTTTGCGTAGGCATCACCGACAGTTTTCCCGCGCCATCCGCCACGAGCCACGCGTACCCGCTACCGAACAAACTCACGGCCGCCTTGTCGAATGTCTCTTTGAATTTTGAAAATCCCCCGAAGTCGCGCTCAACGGCCTCCCGAATCATTCCCATCGGCTCCCCACCCCCACCATCCGCCGGCGGTTTCATCGAGGTCCAAAAAATCGAGTGGTTCAAATGTCCGCCGCCGAAATTGCGCACGGGAGTGCGAATATCATCCGGCAGCATATTCAACTCGCGGATCAACTCTTCGATGGATTTTTGCGATTCCGGGCGGCCTTCGAGCGCCGCATTCAATTTGTCCACATACCCCGCATGATGCTTTCCATGGTGGATCTCCATGGTCCGCGCATCGATGAACGGTTCGAGCGCGTCATAGGCATATGGAAGTTTTGGAAGTTCGTGTTTCATAAAAGTTATGGATAAATTTGTTTTCCCTCCTTATCAAATAATGAAATGGCCTTGGTCGGGCACGATTCGGCGGCCAATCGTATCATCTCCTGATCGGCGCCGTTCTCATCCACGACATAGGCTTTGTTTTCCTTGTCGAGCGCAAAAACGCCGGGCGCAAGCGCCACGCACGTCGCCGCGCCGATGCAGAGCTCACGGTCGATCTCGATTTTCGTTATTTTTTCACCGCTTGACATTCCTTAAAATAAGTGCTAAACTGGTATTGAATTGGACGTTGGAATCACGGCCTCTTCCCAGAGTAATTCAGAACCAAGGAGGAAACAATTCCCATCCTGACTAAAGGAGAAGCCATCATGTACAGCATGTCATGGGAAAATGGCGGCGGCCGCACGTACACCGTGGCGATAGCCGATGAAACGGCGGTTCGTGCCCTCTATGCGATATTGAAAGACCACGCAGAGCGGCACAGAGCGCACGATATCGTTCCCGTTCACTCCATCCGCGTTTTCGATGCATCCTCCGGCAAAGAACTCGATCCGGAAAACAACTTCGACTTCAAAGGAGAGCCGCACGATGCAGAGCGCAATTGACCCTTACCCGCCCACCCGAACACTCGCGTGGGCGGCTTTTTATCTTATCTAACCAAACAAAAAAGCGGCTCAGGATGAGCCGCCGCGAAAAACTACTTATGACGTGCGGTGAGTGGCGACGGAAAGAACAACATGCCCGATGACGAGCGCGGCAAATACAAAAACGAAAAGGGCCAGAAAACCAAGAGACCTGACGGGCATCCACCCATTTGCCAACCAAGAGGCGTTCATGCCGGCCAAAATCAGATAGATAAGAAAGGCATACCACGGCGGCATGCGATTTCGAAATTCAGACATGCAATTCTCCTTCTCGTTCGGGATGGTTGTCAATTAAGAACAGTCCTGCAAAAAGGATACCAAAAAAGAGGAAAGGTGTCAAGAGCGCGCTGGTAGCGCCGCTTGAACCGCCTCAAACCCGAACAGCGCGCATTTGGTGCGCGACGGCGTCGGTGTAAAACCCAATAACTTAAAAACGTCCTTTGCGCCGAGCTTCACGATGGCGGCGAGCTTTTTGCCTTTCGCATATTCCGAAACCATCGAAAGCGCGGCTTTCGACAATATGCATCCCTGAACTTCGTATTTGATATCGGCGAGCGCGCCATTTTTCACATCCAAAAAAATCTCAGCTTCATCGCCGCAGAGCGGATTTTGCGCCTTAGCGCGATGCGTCGGTTTTTCCAGCGCCCCCGCATTTCGCGGGTGTTTTGCGTGCTCCAGAATATGCTCCTGATAAATATCCATACTTGACAAATGTTAAATGCGTGCTAATCTGCCGTCAAACGTTCACTAAAAAGGAGATGCGTGGATACCGAGCTGAAAAAATCGCTGCTTGTTCTTCTTTCCGCAATTTTAGGCGGGATCGTCGGCGGAATCATCGGAGAGGGCGATCTGGGCGCTATCCTCATCGGATATGTCGAGGGATGGACCACATTTCTCATGTTCTACTTTATCGTGATGAAACTGAAAAAACACCCTTAATTTCGGAACCATCCCGACCCTCATGATACTTGACAAGATTCAAAGAATGTTTATAATACCGCTAGAGTCCTCGAGACCAAAGAACCCAGAAAGGAGACCGAATGAAAAACCTCGTCGTGGCAATGGTCATGCTCTGCGCGATCGCGCTCCTCGCAACTCCGATCGTCTATATGTTCCTTCAGCTTGCAAGCTGGATCGGTCCGGAAAGACGAGGCGACGCCATCTTTTTGGGAATCGTCCTTTGGTTCATTGGCGGCGGAGGATTTTATAGTTGCCTTGAATATATCTCCAACCTCCTCAAAGAAAATCCCGAAGATAACGAATGACCCTGTAGACCCTCCCCCCGGAGGGTTTTTTATGTAAATTCCCGATGGATCTCCCCGAGCGCGCGGATGAAAACATCGATCTCCGGTTTCGTATTATAAAAATAAAAACTCGCGCGCGTTGTGGCGGGGACGCCTAGATGCCGCATAAAGGGCTGGGCGCAATGCGTGCCTGCGCGGACCGCAATGCCGTATTTTTCATCGAGAATGCTCGCCACATCATGCGGATGGACGTCCCGAAGCGCGAATGAAATGACGCCGACGCGGTCCTTCGCACTCTCCATGCCGAGCAAATCCACGCAATCGAGCTTTTTCATTTTCTCGAGCGCATAGCGCAATAACTCGTCCTCATGCGCCGCGACGTTCTTCATTTCGAGTTTTTGCAAATAATCGATGGCTTCACCCAATAAAATCGCGCCCTCGATATTCGGCGTCCCCGCCTCGAACTTCCACGGGAGCTCGTTCCAGCTCGCCGATTCCGTGGTCACTTCCCGTATCATTTCGCCGCCGGATAAAAAGGGCTCGAGTTCGTTCAAAATTTCCTCGCGGCCGTAGAGCGCGCCGATGCCCGAGGGCGCAAGCATCTTATGCCCCGACAGCGCAAAAAAATCGCAACCCATTTTGGCAACATTCACGTTCATGTGCCCTGCGCTCTGCGCGCCGTCCACCAATACCCATGCGCCGGCTTTATGCGCCGCTTTGACGATTTTCTCCACGGGATAGATATGTCCCGACACATTCGAAATATGCGCGACCGCCACGATCTTTGTCCGCGACGTCAATTTTTTTTCAAAATCCGCGAAATCGAACCGCCGGTCGAGCGTGAGCCCAGCCACGTCGAAATGCGCGCTTTGTTTTTGCGCGAGCCGCATCCACGGAACGAAGTTCGAATGATGCTCGGATAGGAGCGTCAAAATCCGGTCGCCTTTTTTGATGCGGGGCGCCATGACGCTCGCCACCAGATTGATGGCCTCGGTGGCATTGCGCGTGAAAATAATTTCGCGGTTCGAGCGCGCACCGATGAATCGCGCGACTTTTTCCCGCGCTTCCTCGAACCGCCGCGTCGCCTCCTCCGCCACGCGATACACGCCCCGATGCACGTTGGCATGCGATGTCGCATAGTGCTCCTTGAGTTTCTCGACGATCTGGCGGGGTTTTTGCGTGGTCGCTGCATTGTCAAAATAAATGAACGGCGTGCTTGTCCCGAGCCCGGTCGAGGGGCCGTTCTGGCGCATTTTTAAGATCGGGAAATCGTCGCGAAATCGTTTCATGATTTTCTATTCTGTAATTTTTCCTCAATGATACGGAATT
>JACOVJ010000060.1 GCA_016177385.1 Candidatus Niyogiibacteriota bacterium | reverse complement strand
CATCGCAATTGCGCTCGATCCATTATCCGCGCGTGGAAGGCGGCGATAAAGACAAGATTTTAGAAGAATTGAAAAAACTGGTGGGCGAGACCCTGACCGTTACCATCATCACGGCGAATCAAGCGGAGGAAAAACTCATTTTCTCGGAAAAAGAGATCCAGACCGACGAGGTCAAAGAAGTGCTCGCCAAATACGCGGTGGGCGATACGATCGAAGGCGATATCACGGGCGTCGTGGATTTCGGCGTGTTCATCAAACTGGAGGAGGGGCTCGAGGGGCTTGCGCATATTTCCGAACTTTCGTGGTCGCTGGTGGAGGACCCGCGCACGATGTTTAAGGTGGGGGAGCGCGCGAAAGCAAAGATCATCGCCATCGAGAACGGTAAAATTTCGCTCTCCATCAAAGCGCTTGAACCCGATCCGTGGGACCGCGTAAAAGAAAAATATACGAAAGGCGATATTGTGGAGGGCGTGGTCATCCGCATCAACCGCTACGGTGTGCTCGTGAGCGTGGAGGAGGGCGTGGCGGGACTCGTGCACATCTCGGAGTTCGGCTCGGAAAAAGACATGCGCGCGAAAGTGGAACTCGGCAAAACGTATCCGTTCCAGATCACGCTGTTCAATCCGAAAGAGAAGAAGATGACACTCGCGTATCTCGGCGAAGAAAAGAAGGAGTAAAATCAAAAACCACCTCCAGAGGTGGTTTTTGATCTGTGGATAAGTAGCATTTGTTGACTTTGTTGCTACTAGGGGGTAGTATAGATATATAAACGGCTTCGGCCTCCGAGAACCTCCCGCAAGGGGGGTTCGACGTTTTTATACGATAAAATTTTTCAATTTTACGCAAACTTCCTCAAATTTATCTTGAGGAAACATTCCTAGTTTTCGCACTAATCGTCTTGCATCCAACAGGCGTAATTGTGAAAGAATGACAGACCCCCTTTTTACAGAATCAAACTCTCCAAAAAGATGATGGAAGCGATTATTTTTTTGTATTGTTGTTATTGGAAGAGCCCAAAACAAATCCAAGTTGAATTTTTTGAAAACTAAAATTGGTCTGCCAAAATCGGCGCTCGTTCCATCTTGTTCAGAACCAACATTTGCTCCTAAATGGCACCACCATACATCACGCTCATTAAAGAAAACGGGACTCGTTTTCTTGTGAAGGACGTCTTTTAGTAGGTGCCAATTATAAAAATTTTCTCTCATCAGGAGAAATTATTATATAAAACTGAGATTTATTCAAATGTAAGTTCGTCGAGCGCTTCGTTCACGAATTGAAAGTATAAATTCCAGCCGATGCGGTTTTGAAAAAAGAAAAAGACCGTCAGCCCGAGGGCTGACGGTCTTGCGTTTGCTTACGAAGTCGCGAACGCGAGGCGAAGTACGATGCGGCGCATGACGGCGCCAATGATGCCGCCGGCGAATGCCGCGAGCGCGATGGGAATCGGGTGGTTCGGAGCGTACAGGAAGATCCCGAGCGCGGCGATGAGCGCGTAGATGCCGCAGGCCGAGAAGTCCTCGCGATGCACGAACCGTGCGAACATCATGAGAAAATGTCCGGTGAAGCGCGTGGCGAGCGCGAGATGGCGCGGGGCGGAAGGCAGCCATTTCAGGAAGAGCCAGCATCCGATGACTGTGAACCAAACTACAAAGACATGCCATGTGATGCTGTTCCAATAGAAAACGTGCTTGGAAGGGGGTGAGGGGTCGCGAATCAAGGCATTGCCGGTACTGATCACGGAAAAGCAAAGAAGGGCAGCTATGATTGAGATAAAGATCGGCGCGCCGAATGCGAATACGGCATGGATGGTCAACTGAGTGGACAGTTTCAACGGATTCGGGTCGATGAAGAAAACTATCCAAGAGAAAATAGCAAACACCATTCCGATTACACTGCCGAGGATAGCTCCGAGAGCAATCCCTTCTTTCGTTCGTCGCCATCCGCCATCGAGCAAAGCGACAGGGTAGCGGTAGAACGCCGCGCGGAATGCGCGCTGGACGGAATTGTTCACGCGGCGGGGTTCGGTGAGTCCGCGCGTGATGTAACCCGCGGCGCCGCCCACGAGGATGCCGATGAGCCAGAATCCGCCCATGGCGTGCGCGAGCAGGGCGCCCAAAAACGCGCCGACGGCGATCGCGAAAACGTCTTTCATGAACCGATTGTTCATAACTGCTCCTTTCGGTTGGTTGTTAAATGACACGAGAACCTGCGAAGATTATGCGCCTTCATCAAAAAATGTCAAGTGGAGAGGGTTTACGCATCCGAAAGTCCCTCCATTTCCCCGATAGCTTCATTTACGAATTGAAAATACAGGTTCCAGCCGATGCGGTTCGCGACGCCGGATTGGTCGCGACCCAGAATGTTTCCCGCGCCGCGCAATTCCAAGTCGCGCTTGGCGATTTCGAGTCCCGAGCCGAGTTCGGAAAATTCCATCAAGTATTCAAGGCGCTTTTCTGCGTCTTCGGTCAGGTGATGCGGGGGATAGAGAAAATACGCGAACGCCTGATGTTCGCCTCTGCCGACGCGACCGCGGAGTTGATGCGCCTGGGCCAACCCCAAGCGTGTCGCATCTTCGGCAATGAGCGTATTGGCCGAAGAGATATCGAGGCCGTTTTCGATGATGGTGGTGGAAACCAAAATATCAATGTCGCGGCGCCGAAAATGACGCATGGCCGCGAGAATATCTTTTTCGGGCATCCGGCCGTGGATGGCGGCGCATTTCGCTTTTGGCGCCAATGTTTTCAAAAGCTCGAGTGTTTTGGGGATCGTGTGGATACGGCTCGCAAGGTAATACGTCTGCCCGCCGCGCTTGAGTTCATGCGCGAGCGCCTCACGGACCAATTTTTTAGAAAACGGAAAAACGCTGGTGAGCGGCGCCTTGCGTCCTCGAGGCGCCTCTTCGATCTGCGAAAAGGGCCGGACGCCCGCAAGAGAAAACGCGAGCGTTCGCGGGATGGGTGTCGCGGATAGCGTCAAAATATCGATGGCCGGATATTTTTCTTTGAAATGTTCCTTATGACGCACGCCGAATCGCTGTTCTTCATCAATGATGAGAAGCCCGAGGTTTTTGAACGCGACATCGCGAGAAAACATCCGGTGCGTGCCGATGACGATATCAACGGTTCCCGCGCCAACGCCCGCGAATGTTTTGCGGTTCGCGCTGTCCGATTGCAGGCGCGTGGCAACAGCAACCGAGAGCGGCGTTCGTTTCAGGCGCTCCGAAAAGGTCTGAAAATGCTGGTCGGCGAGCACCGTCGTCGGCGCAAGGATCGCAACTTGCTTGCCGTTCATGGCAACGCGCAATGCCGCGCGGAGCGCAATTTCGGTTTTGCCGAATCCGACATCGCCCGCGAGCAGGCGCTCCATCGGTTGGGGTTTTGATAAATCGGCAAAAATTTCTTCAAGCGAGCGCGATTGACTCGGGGTCAATTCGTGCTCGAAGCCGTCCCCAATTTCTTTTTCGAGCGGGTCGGCGCCATAAGGCGGGCTTTCGTCTCGCCGAAGCGGGCTACAGCCACGCGAAGGCGGGCGCGTGACCGCCGTGCGTGTCCGATACAGGCGGATGAGCGATTTTGCGAATGCGATGATGTCCTCTTTGGCCTTTCGTTTCGTGTTTGACCATAGTTGGGTTCCGAGACGGTGGATGCGCGGACGCTCAAGACCGAGATAGGCCTCGATGCGCTTTTTTTCCGAAACCGGCACGAGGAGCGTGTCCGGCTCCCCACCCTCGCGCGCGGGCGCATATTCGATCTTGAAATACGGGGTGACCAAAAGGGAGTCCTCTAAGGGGAGTCCTTTTCTGGTTCCTAAGGACTCCCCTTGAAAAGAACTTTCCTTTACATGTGCACGAGGTTCGACCTCGTGCATAATGATGCCGCGGAAAATCCCGATGCCGTGATCGATGTGGACCACGTAATCGCCGCTTTTGAATTCATGAAGTTTACGAGGTCCGGCCTCGTAAGAAATAGAAGCGCGTTCGACATCCGCGCGCTCCTCGATGGATTTGATGACCGAACCTAGAAAATCAATGGCGTAGGGATGCGCATGATTGATAGGGTGGATGAGAATGGTCGAGCCGAGATGTTTAAAGGTGCCCGGAAACAAAGCGCCCGAAACTTTTTCATATCCGAGGTCGGCGAGGGTGCGCAAAAATTCACTTTGCTTCAGGACCACCCCCGATTCAATGACGGCCGTGTTATCGCGCCAGAGCGGGGTCAAGGCGCGTTTTTCGATGATTTCTGTTTCGTTTTGGGCCCACCACAAAACGGGCTTTTCCAAAAAATGGGGGGTAAGCCCGGCGATCAAAAGCATATTGAGTTGTTTGATGGGCGCATTCAAACTCGCCCCTGCATTCTAGAGATTCCGGCTCGAAATGCAAGCGGTCAGTTGAACTGGTTCATGGCGTGCTCGCGCATCCATCAAAAATCCACCTCCAATGAGAGGTGGATGAGAAACAAAGCTTACTCGGGAAGCGTTATTTAGTGAGCCAATTGAAAAGGGAAACGAGGGTAAAAAACAGAAAGGCAACGGCGGCCAACCCCGCAAGAACGGAAACGATATATCCTCCGAATCCAGCCCAAATAGATCCGTATTTCACAAAAAATCCACATTCTCCGCAGCCCGTACCGGCACCGAACGTATACGCCAGCCAGCCGGCGCCCATTGAAATGAGCACGGAAATAACGGTCGCTACGAAACTCCACGCGACATCCCAAAAACTATTGAAGTCCGCCAACGAAACCTGTTTTTCATCCTTTTCAGCCATCGCCTTTCTCCCTTTCGTGGTGTGGCAACGGATTGTAAATCCAATAGGAACTCTATTCTACGGATATAAATTTGTCAAGGCCCGATGCCCGGGATTTTAATTGAACCGGTTCATCGCGCGTTCGGGCCCTTGCATTCTATGGAAATCGGAGTAAAATGCAAGGTGGAGTTCAATGGCATCTTAAAACCCGCAAGGAGAGAAAATGTCAAAAATCGCACGAATTCTTTTTGCCGTTTTCCTTTTCAGCTTTCTTTTTTCCGCGACCGCAAAAGCGCAAATCCCGATTTATATTTCCGCCGGGGCCTCGGATGAAGGAGTCAGCCTTTCCGCCGGCGTCTCGTTTCTGCCTCCGGTCGCGATCATTCCCGGGGTTGATGTTGGCATCGATATTGATGATGTTAATGATATGCGGGGAGCATTTGTGACCGCACAGATCGGGCTCGGAATCCCGTTCATCTACGGATATGCAGAATGGGGGATCGGGACGATGTCGAGGAGTTCCAAAAATTCCGAAGGCGTACAGGAATACGAGTCGGACAACGCCCAGAAATTCACTCTAGGCGCGGCTCTCGGGGTCTACGTGTTGGAGGTCATTTACGAGCACGTTCGGTGGTATTCTTTTGTTGATTCAAGCGCCCACCTTCTCGGTCTTCGGTTCCGTTTCTGAACTTCTCGAAAGCAATTCCCAAGGGCAACCCCCTTGGGGTTTTTAATTGAACCGGTTCATTGCGCGTTCGGGCCCTTCTTGCGCGATGCATTCGAGTGAGGCCGCGATTTTTTTGAACACGGGCGCGAGCTTGCGGAGTTCATCCGCGCGGAATTGCGAAGTGAGAAAATCCGGCATTTTTTTGTGCTCGGGTTTTTTCTTTGGCGCGACCCCAATACGAATCCGCGCAAATTCGCGGGTTTTCACCGCGCGGATGATGGATTCCACGCCGTTGTGCCCGCCCGAGCCGCGCCCGAACGAGATTTTCATCGAGCCCAATGGCAAATCTATATCATCGTGGATGACCGAGAGATTTTTTGGATTCAGGCCGCGCGCCGCCTTACCCGAATTGTTCATGAAGGTTTGCGGCAGAAGAAACAAAAATTTTTCATCCCCGATCTTTCCTTCGCTTGCGAGCGATTCATATTTTTTGGCGGACTCCCAATCGGAAAATTTGAATTTGCGTGCCGCATACTGCAACGCCAGCGCACCTGCGTTGTGGCGCGTTTTTTCGTATTCCGCCCTCGGATTCCCGAGCCCTAAAACAATTTTCATAGTGATGTCGAACGCGCGCAAAGCGCAAAATCGTTAAAGTAGCGTTCCAGCCGTTCGAGTGAATCCCGATATTCCGTGCCGTCAGAAACGGTATCCAAAAAAACCTCGCGCGAGCGCGCAATTTCTCGCCACCGGCCGTGCCAGCGCGAGTCGCTGAGCGTCAATTCGAACAATTCAAGCGCGCGCGTTACTGCGCGATCGAATACCGCCGGATCCTTTTTTTGCCATAGCCGCGCGCGACTGACCTCGCCGCCGATATTGGCGAGTTGTTCGCAGAGCGAGAGGTTCCGCCATCGCCCCGCCGCTAATTCCTTGTGAATCGTTTCCATGCTAATCGCGCACTAATTGATTGACGACCGCGCGGATTTTTTCCCGGATCTCCGGATTTTCCACATCCCGCGAGCGATTCCCGAGATGCGGTTTGATATTGACCATCGAGTTGAATTCGATCCAATCATCGCCTGTTTTATCGGGATACAAATTCACGCCCCATGTATTTTCGCGTTTTGATCCTGTTTCTTCCGACAGCAAAACCTCTTCATCGGCATGCAATTCTCCGCCGATGGCCATGATTTTTTGCTCGGTATCCACGACGGCTTTTACGAAATCGAAAAACTGCTTCCGCGCGATCTGGCGGAGCGCATCGCGACCGATCGGTTCCCGGATAATTTCAATCACCATAATTCGTTCATCATAGACCAGTTTTCGGTAATACCGCAAAGCCCTTGACAAAATTAACAAGGAAATGTAATCTATAGGCGACAGCAATAAAGCTGTCGCCGTTCTTTAACACTTCTGAGCCGCAGGATAAATCCAAGCGGCAGGAGGGATCTATGGTCACGCCAAAAATCCACCTCGTGGGTGATTGTTTGCCGCCCGCAAAACTTTTTGACATGGTTCAGAAAGGCCTAGGTCAAC
The DNA here is from genome assembly GCA_016177385.1 of Candidatus Niyogiibacteriota bacterium. Classification (GTDB taxonomy): domain Bacteria; phylum Patescibacteriota; class Minisyncoccia; order HO2-45-28; family HO2-45-28; genus JACOYI01. The sequence continues at coordinate 5,954 of JACOVJ010000060.1, read as the reverse complement.
TAGAGGGCGTGTCGGGTATTTCCGTCGAGATTTGTAGCAACGCCGCGAATCCATATCCGCTTTTTAAAATTCCCGAGCTGCGTTCGTCAGAGGAAAACAAAAATGGAAGCGGGTTTTCTTTTTCATTTGCATGGGAAGGCAAGGTCTTTCTACGGTTTTCTCCGAAGACCATATCAGGCGACAGAGTACGGTATCGATTTCTCAGGCCGACGCAACGTCTTGATTACATTGAAATCACGGAGGCGACCCTAGAAAATCTTTTCTGTTTTTACCTGTGCTTTGATTTAATTTCTCTCATGGAGAAAGAACGAGATCGAATTCTTGAAATGAGCGCGATGATTAAGCAGCGAATTCCGCCGACACAGCTTTAAAATCTTGAGATTTGATTTTTTGACTCCCCGATGTCATATCAGGGAGTTTTTTATTTTGAGATCGATTTTTCCAGTTTAGTTTATTGCGCTAAATTTTAAAAAAAGAAAAATCCCGTCCATCACCTTTAGAGATGATGGACGGGGTTATGGGTGATGGTGGGGCTCTGCTCCGTCGCGAATGATGTGAATGGCCCAGTAGCCCATAAGGGCGGCAACGCCGAGTGACAGCAAGGGATCGACCCAGAACCAGCCGGTTACGGCGATCACGATCCCTCCGGCGATCACCGCAATGCTTTGGGCAAGATCCGAAAGGATGTGGCGATCGAGCGCGCGGCGCGTGATGTTGGCATCGTCGCCGGCCTCGGTTTTACGCAGCATCCAATGCTGAATATAATTCCCAACCGCGCCGAGAATCGCGGTCCCGAGCATGGTCATGCTTTGGATCTCGACCGGATGTTCCAGGCGCCTGAGCGCTTCGGAAACGATCCCGACGACAATGACGATCATCAGCGCAGCTTGGATCCCCGTGCCTTTGCGGCGGATCATCAGCGCCTCGCGTTCGGGGCGTTTGCGAACAGAAACGGCGATCGCGATCGCGATCACAACGGCGCCGCCGTCGATCGCCACATGGAACGCGTCCGCCATGAGCGCCAAACTTCCCGAGAGATATCCTCCGGCAAGTTCGCCCGCGAGAATGAGGGCGCCGACCGCAAGGATCAGTCCGTACCGTTTGACCTCGCACCAGCAGGAACCGGTGCGAAGGCAATTTTGGGAGTGGATCATGACACCCTCCGCACGCCGATTTGGTTTTCAGAGAACTAAGGATATATACATTATACATCAAATTATGCTGTATGTCAATTCTTCAAAGGGTAGTCCTTAGGAATTCAGAAAAGGACTACCCTTAAAGACCTCTCTTAGACCTTCCAGGGGTTGATTTTTTCCCCGTTTTTGGTATAATGGAGAACAATGATTTCGAAACTCTTCGGCGGCGCGTGGGAGATCATCAAATTCGCTCTTGTCGTTTTGGTCGTCGTTCTGCCGATCCGCTTCTATGTCGCCCAGCCCTTCATCGTGTCGGGCGCGTCCATGGTGCCGACCTTTGAGTCGGGCAACTATTTGATTATTGACGAGTTTACCTATACGTTTATCCGTGAACCCCAGAAAGGGGAGGTGATCGTATTCCGGTATCCGAACGATCCGTCCAAGTTCTTCATCAAGCGCGTCGTCGGGCTTCCGGGCGAGGAGGTGATCGTGGACGGCCGCGAGTGGACGCTTGCCGCGGACGAATATTTCGTGATGGGCGATAACCGCCTGCAAAGTCTGGATTCGCGTTCGTTCGGCGCGCTCCCGCGTTCAAATATCACCGGACGCGCACTCCTGCGCCTCTGGCCGCCCAAGGCCTTTGCGTACGAGCCGGGCTTGGCCCAGGCGGCGGAGTTTTTGCGATAACCATGGCAAAACCGAAAAACAAAAAGGAATTGTTGCAGACGCCGAAAGGCATGCGGGATATTCTTCCGCACGATTTTTTGTATTGGAAAGCTATTGAAACAAAAGCCGAGGATATCGCGCGCTCGTACGGATTCAAGCCCATCCGCACGCCGCACGTGGAAAAGACGGAACTTTTCGGGTTAACACTCGGCGAAACATCGGACATCGTGGAAAAGCAAATGTACGCATTCAAGACGCGGGGCGGCGATGCGCTGGTCCTGCGCCCCGAAGGGACCGTTCCCATCATGCGCGCCTATTTCGAGCACGGGATGCACACGTGGCCCCAACCCGTGATGCTCTATTATTCCGGTTCCTTTTTCCGACATGAAAATCCCCAGCGGGGGCGGTATCGCGAATTCGGGCAATTCGGCGTGGAGATCATCGGCGAGGAATCCGGTCTTGCGGATGCCTACATCATCCGCGTGTTCGCGCTCATTTTGCAGGAAGCAGGATTTAAAAAATTCACAGTCCACATCAACACATTAGGCGACAAGGAATGCCGCCCGGAGTTCCGCAAGGAATTGGTTGCTTACTACCGGCGCAAAGTGAATTCGATCTGCAAAGATTGCAAACGGCGGCTAAAAGAAAATCCGCTACGGCTCCTGGATTGTAAAAATCCCATGTGCGTCGAGATCCGCGCGGATGCGCCCCAAATGATGAGTTATGCCTGCCCCAGCTGCCGCGCGCATTTCAAGACCGTGCTCGAATTTCTGGATGATTTCGAGATTCCGTATACGCTGGACCCGCATTTGGTGCGCGGCCTCGATTATTACTCGCGGACCGTGTTCGAAATTTTCACGGATCCGGATGCGAAAGAAAAGCCGGAAAAAAAATCCGAGGAAACGCCCGCGTCTGCGGCGGAAGAGCCCGAGAAAAAAGCAGGTCAGAATGAAGGCCGCATCGCATTAGGAAGCGGCGGCCGGTACGATACGCTGGCCGAAACGATGGGCGACCGCAAAGCCGCGGGAGTCGGGGGCGCCTTGGGGCTTGACCGCATCGTGGATGAATTGAAAGAGCGGAAGATCACGCCGTTCAAGGAAAAAGCGCCCGTGGTATTTTTGGTGCAGATCGGCGCGCAGGCAAAACGTAAAAGTCTGGTCCTGTTCGAGCAATTGCGCAAATCGCGCATGGGTGTCGCGCAATCCTTTTCCAAGGACAACCTCCGGGCGCAACTCGAGCTTGCCAACAAGCTGGGCGCCGCATTCGCCCTGATCATCGGGCAAAAAGAGGCGCTCGACGGCACCGTGATCGTGCGCGATATGGGGTCGGGCACCCAAGAATCGGTGTACCAGAAGAAGGTACTTGACCATTTGAAGAAAAAAATGAAAAATGGCTAGGCGTATGGACGGGTGTCTTTTTTGCGAGATCGCCTTAAAGAAGCGTCCGGCCGAGGTCGTTTCCGAAACGGACGAAGCGGTGGTCTTTAAAGATGCGAATCCTAAAACGCGCGTGCACCTGCTGATCGTCCCTAAGAAGCATATCGCATCCGTGAGCGATGCCGGCGACGATGACCGCGCGATGCTCGGCGGTCTGATCCTGGCGGCGCGGGATGCGGCTCGGCGAGAAGGTTTGGCGGGTTACAAGCTCATGTTCAATGTCGGCAGGGACGGAGGGCAGGTGATCGATCACATCCACCTCCATCTCATGGGTAATTAAAATCAAAATGGTAGAGATCAAACGACACGAAAGCGAATCGGCATTGGCGGCGTTGCGCCGCTTCACCAAACGGCTCCAGCAAGCCGGTGTTTTGGTCGAGGCGCGCAAGAATCAGTTCCGCGCGCGGCCGCTGTCGGCCTACAAGCGCCGGAAGTCCGCGATCTTCCGCCTGAAGCGCCACAAAGAGTTCGAGCGCTTAAAAAAACTCGGCAAACTGCCGGAACGGAAAGGACGCCCGAAGTAAACCGCCCCCCGAAGGGTGGTTTTTGATTTCTCGCTCCTTTTGCACATGTTCTGCACAGGGTCGTCGCGGTTGCTGTGATACGATGGATTTGTACGGATAAAACCAGTCGCGGATGATCAAAGAAAAACTGGAAAGCGACCTGAAAAGCGCGCTGAAAGCGGGTGAGGCCACCCGTGTTTCTGTGTTGCGCCTGGTGATAACCGCCGTCCGCAATAAGGAGATAGAGAAGCAGAAAAAGGACACCGGCCTTTCCGATGACGAGGTTATCGCGGTTTTACAGGCCGAGGTCCGCAAACGCCGCGACGCGGTGGAACAATTTCGCAAAGGCGGGCGCGAAGAACTCGCAAAAAAAGAGGAATCCGAGATCGGGATCATCCAGCCGTATTTACCGGCGGAGGCGTCCGATGAGGATATCGACCGCGCGGTGCGGGACGCGGTCGCCCAAACACGCGCTCTGACACCGGCGGATTTCGGAAAAGCCATGAAAGCGGCGATGGCGACGCTTAAGGGGCGCGCATCCGGCGATCGGGTATCGGATCGCGTTAAAACCCGCCTTGCTGAGCTTTCGGCGAGGCAGGAAGCGCTCGGCGCATGAGCCGGCGCTCGCACGGAGAAAAAAATGGTTAAACGCATTGCGGTAGGTATCGATATCGGGAGCGCGACAACGCAATGTGTTGCAAGCGTCGTTGATCGGTCGTCCGGAACCCTTTCTATTATAGGGACGGGAGCGGCGGAATCGTTCGGCGTACGCAAAGGGAAGATCATTGACGCGGATGCGGCATCGAAAAGCGTCATCGCGGCGCTCCGCCGGGCCGAAAAACAGGCGGGCCTCCGGATCCGGTCTGCGGCATTTTCCGTGGGAGGCGTGGATCTCGCGGCGCTGCGCGCGCGGGGGCTTGCGGCCGTATCGAGACCGTCGGGGGAAATTTCTGAGCACGATGCGCGCCGCGCCATCGAATCCGCTCAATCGAATCTTGAGCCCTTATCGAATCGCGAGATCCTGCATTCGATCCCGCTGGTGTACACGGTGGACGGAGGGATCAAAACCATGAGCCCGATCGGCATGACGGGGGCCAAGATCGAATGCGAAGCGCTGTTTGTCACGGCCCTTCAAAAAGATATACGGAATCTCATGCGCTCGGCGGAACTCGCAGGGATCGGCATTACGGATATTGTGGCGGGTCCTTTGGCGGCCGGACGCGCCATTGTGCCGCGCCGGTATAAAGAAGTGGGGACCCTGCTCGTGGATATCGGCGCCTCCACGGTGTCGCTCGCCGTATTCGAGGAGGGCATCCCTATTTCGCTTGAGGTGTTGCCGTACGGGTCCGCGAATATCACGCATGATCTTGCGATCGGATTCAAGATGGACCTTGAGCGCGCGGAAGAATTGAAACAGGTTTTTGACGCGCGGACGATGTCGGCGAAAAAACAATTGGCCGAGATCGTCTCGGCCCGTCTTTCGGATATTTTCGACCTGACCAACAAGCATTTAAAAAAGATCGAGCGCGAGCGGCTGCTGCCGGCGGGCGTGGTCGTCACCGGCGGAGGATCGCAGTTGGCGGAATTGATCGATTTTACGAAAGATTGCTTGGAATTGCCGGCGCAGATCGGAGCGGTGCAGGACGCGGTGTTGCCGACGGGCATCGCAAGCCCGCAATGGGCGACCGCCGTGGGACTGTGTCTTTTGTCGCAGGATGCCGCCAAAGGGCGGCCGGAGCTCGGATTCGAGCTGACGCACAAAGCCGGAAATTTCATCTGGCGGTGGATCAAATCGCTCTTGCCATAGGGTAGTCGGCTATCACACATTGCGCGTACGGCGTTGTCCAGTTGCAACGTCGTTTTTGGTTCTGTAAGGTGGATATGTCAATTCAATGACCAATCGTGTGAGCGAACCTATGCCACAAGTAAAACCGGATATCGAAACATTTGCACGGATCAAAGTGATCGGCGTCGGCGGCTCTGGGCTCAATGCCGTGGATCACATGATCCGCAATAAGGTCAAGGGCGTGGATTTCATCGGCATCAATACAGATGCGCAGGATTTGCATCACAGTTTGATGCCCAAAAAAATTCACATCGGCCAAAGTTTGACCCGAGGATTGGGCGCAGGAATGAATCCCGAAGTCGGGCGACAGGCGGCCGAAGAAAATAAAACAGAGATTCAGGAATCGCTCAAAGGCGCGGACCTGATT
>JACOVJ010000059.1 GCA_016177385.1 Candidatus Niyogiibacteriota bacterium | reverse complement strand
GCGGCGAGTGTTTTACTCGTACGTCCGCATCACGATCTGTGCCTGGATCTGCTTGATGGTTTCGAGCACCACCGAAACCACGATCAGGAGCGCGGTGCCGCCGATCGTGAGCGTCACCAGTCCCGTCAAAGCCCGCATGGTGAGCGGCAAGACCGCGATCGCGCCCAAAAAGAGCGCGCCCACCAACGTGATGCGGCTTAAAATTTTATACAAAAACTCGGCGGTCGAATGCCCGGGACGAATGCCGGGGACGAACGCGCCCGATTTTTGCAGATTTTCCGCGATCGCATTCGGATCGAACGTGACCGACGTATAAAAATAGGTGAATGCGAATACGAGCGTAAAATAGAGAACCGCATCGGTCCACGGATTTGCCAGGAATGCGAGGACCGCTTGCGCCACCGATTGGACCGCAGCGTTATTCGCACCCGCCAAAAATTTCATGATCATCTGCGGGAATAACAAGATCGAAAGCGCAAAAATGATCGGGATGACGCCCGCCTGATTCACGCGAAGCGGCAGATACGTGGACGTGCCACCATAGACGCGATTTCCACGGATGCGGCGCGCATACGAGATCGGCACGGGCCGCTGGCCTTCGGTCACCACAATGACAGCCGCCACGATCGCTATTGCTGCAACGATGAATCCGACGATGAGCGGGAGCTGGGTCGGATCGAACGAAAAAAACGTCTGCCGGATCGCCTGAGGAATGCTCGATACGATGCCCGCAAAAATCAAAATGGAAACCCCGTTCCCGATGCCGTATTCCGTGATGAGCTCGCCCAACCACATGAGAAGCAGCGATCCGGCGGTCACAATGATGATGTTGGAAAACCGGTCGAATACGGTGAGCTGCCCCAAAACGCCCTGTTGCCCCAAAAGAGCCAGGAGCCCAAATCCCTGAAGCATCGCCAACGGCACGGTGAGGTAGCGCGAATACTGATTGAATTTCTGCCGCCCCGCCTCCCCTTCCTCGTGATAGATCTCCTTGAGCCGCGGGACGAGCATGGTTAAGAGCTGCATGATGATGGACGCCGTAATGTAGGGGCCCACACCGAGCATCAGGATCGAAAGATTATCGAACGCGCCGCCCGTAAAAATGTTCAGAAGTCCGAAAAATTGGCTCCCGGAAAAAAATGAAGCAAGGCGTCCCGCATCCACGCCCGGGATCGGAATGGCGGCGCCCACGCGAAAAAGCGCCAACGCGAAAAGCACGAACAGGATCTTCTTTCGCAACGACGTATCTTTGAAAATAAGGCGGAACGAATCCATGTTAAGCGCTCACCGAACCGCCGGCCTTCTCGATCGCGTTTTTTGCCGGCGCGCTTAACTGACAATTTTTCACCAGTAGTTTTCTGCCAACGTCTCCGGAACCCAACAACTTTACGACGGGTATTTTTCCGCTGATCCGGCGGACAAGCCCCCGTTTCGCGAGCGCCTCGGGCGTTACGGTTTCGCCATCTTGGAAATGCTTTGAAAGCAAAGCGATATCCACTTCCGCAACGCGGTACGGGCGGATCTTTGCGCGATACCCGCGAAGTTTCGGGATCTTCTTGATGATGTCCCGGAGTTCAGGGCGGATCCGGTGGCCGGCGCGGGCTTTCTGCCCTTTCGTGCCTCTACCGGAAAACGTCCCCCGTTTTCCGCCCCTGCCGACCCGTTTTTTGGTCTTACGCGGGGTTTTCGATTTAAGTTCGTTTAACTGCATGATTCGATTGTAACAGCATTAAGGCGGCGATGGCGGCTTCGGCATTCGTCACTTTGTTCTTCGTGTGGGAGAGGATCTTGGCCGAAGCGTTGCGCACACCCGCCAAGTCGAGCACCGCGCGCACCGAGCTTCCAGCGACCAATCCGTGCCCTTCAGCCGCCGGACGGATCAAAACTTCGGCTGACGCGAATTTCCCTTCGACCATGTGCGGGATCGAATTCGCCTGCGTCAGCGGAACACGGATGGCGTCCTTGCGCGCGTTGCGGAACGCTTTTTGCATCGCAATGGATGTGTCCGCCCCTTTGCCCATACCGACGCCCACTTCACCTTTGCGGTTCCCCACGACAACGGTCGCGCGGAAATTGAAACGCCGCCCGCCCGCCACCACGCGCGCAACACGCCGCAGATCGATCATTTTCTGCGCGAACTCCGGCGGTTCCTGATTCATATGTCTTCGTGAGTGTTGTGATTGTCTTGCCATGTGCCAATTTTTACGAAATTAAGATTTGGCGGCCAATTCCTTTAAAATTTAAGCCCGTTCTTGCGCGCTCCGTCCGCAAAAGCCTGGACGCGCCCGTGATACGAAAAACCGCCACGGTCGAATACGACCTCTTCGATCTTCGCCTCGCGCGCTTTTTTTGCGAATGCTTCGCCGAACGCTCGCGCGCGTTCCGTTTTGGTCATCTTCTTCCCGATCGCGCGATCGGACATCCCCACTACGGTCCGGCCTGCATCGTCATCGACCAACTGCGCATACAAATATTTACTTGACCGGAAAATGGAAAGCCGCAGACGCTCGCGTGTTCCTTGGATGCGGCTTCGGACACGGATGTGGCGCCGGATGCGGGGCGATCGAGCGATTTTGGTTGCCATGGTTATACGGCGGATGCGACCACCTTTTTACCGGATTTGCGGCGGATCACCTCCCCTGCGTACCGGATACCCGTTCCTTTATACGGCTCGGGTTCGCGCACGCGCCTGATCCGCGCCGCCTCATCGCCGACCGCTTCTTTATCTGCACCGGAAACGGTGATGGCATTCTTTTCGACCTTGAACGAAATACCCGCGCGAGGCGGCACCACGACCGGATGCGAAAGACCGACGTTGAGCGAAAGCGAAGATCCCTTAAGTTCGGCGCGGAATCCCACGCCTTCGATCTCCAACTTCTTTTCGAATCCTTTCGAAACCCCGTCGAGCATATTTTTCACGTGACTCGCGTAGGTTCCCGAAAAAATTCGCCCCCGGCGGCCTTCCGAAACCGGCCGGATCGTGATTTCTGATCCGGAAATTTCGAGCGCGAGGTTTCGCGGGATCGAGCGCTTCAGTTCGCCTTTCGGCCCTTTCACGCCGAAAACTCCGTCGCGGAATTCGGTAGCGACGCCTGCTGGTATCGGGATCGGTTTTTTTGCAAGTCGGCTCATAGATATCAATAAATTTCTCCCAGCACTTCACCCCCCACTTTCATTTCCCGGGCTTTTTTATCATCGAGGATCCCGGCTGGCGTTGAAATGATATACAATCCGTTGCCGCGCGCGGACGGGTGAAGTTCTTTGTATCCTTTGTAAACGCGACGGGACGGCTTCGAGATCCGCTTCAGGTCGCGGATCCGCCCGGCGCCCGATGGTTCGTACACAAGTTTCAGCTCGAGACCGCGCTTGTTTTTTTTGCCGCGCCGGGCGATTTCAGCAATGAACCGCCGCGCTTCCAGGATCTTGGCGATGTCCTGCTTGACGCGCGAATGCGGGACCACGACGGAATCGAGCCGCGCGTATTGCGCGTTTTTGATGCGGACGAACATGTCGGCGATAGGGTCGGAAAGCATAAATTTACCAGCTTGATTTTCTGATCCCCGGGATCACGCCCTCATTAGCGAGCTCCCGGAAACAGATCCGGCATAAACCGAAATCCCGCATAAAGCCGTGCTTGCGTCCGCACCGAAAACACCGCCGCACGACGCGTGATTTGTATTTGGGGGGCTTTTGAGCCCGGGCAATAACGGATGTTTTAGCCATGCTATTTCTTGAATGGGATCCCTATCGCGCGCCAAAACGCGATCGCGTCATCCCGCGACCGGGCATTGGTCACGAGCGTCACTTCGAGCCCGAAGGACGGCTTCGCATCCTCTCCGATCATTTCTGGGAATACACTATGCTCCTTGAAGCCGAGCGTCAAGTTTCCCTGCTTGTCGACCACCTTCGGATCGATGCCGCGGAAATCCCGCAGACGCGGGATCGCAACGCGGATCAGGCGTTCCAAGAAATCATACATGCGCGCCCGCCGCAGGGTCACGCCCAAGCCGATGATGAGCCCCGCGCGCGTTTTGAATGCCGCGATGGATTTGCGGGCTTTTTTCGGAACGACCTTTTGCCCGACGATCAATTCCAATTGGCTTGCGATGGCTTCGCGCTCCTTTTCGTCGCGGCGTCCAATCCCGGTATTGACCGCGATCTTGACGAGCCGCGGGACCGCGCGCTCGCTCGTAACGCCCAATTCCCGCTTCAATTGCGGGATAACAACGGTCCGATAGTGATGCAATAAAGAAGAAGCCATGGGCGTTAATGAATGGCGGCGCCGCATTTCCGGCACACTCTCCCCTTGACCGACCCCTCCGACGACCATCGGGGCCGCGTGGGCCGCGAACAGGACGGGCATACGAGCATCGCGTTCGAAACCGAAAGCGGCGACGGGATCGAAAGGATCTGCCCTTTTTCTCCGGCTTTGCGCGCGCGTTGGTGGCGCTTATGGATATTCACGCCGTCAACGACGATGCGGGCCTCCCGAGGCAGAACGCGAAGGACTTTCGCGGTCTTACCCCGATCTTTTCCGGACAGAATCTTCACAATATCGCCTTTTTTTATCGGTAATGCCATGGTATTTTACACGACCTCGACCGCCAAGGACGCGATCTTCGTGAATCCGCGTTCGCGGATTTCTCTAGGGATCGGCCCGAAAATGCGTCCGCCTTTCGGTTCCGTACCGTCCACGATCACGACCGCATTGTCATCGAACCGGATATAGGACCCGTCGGAACGCCGATAGGGCTCGCGCTGACGCACGACCACGGCCTTGACCACGTCTTTTTTCTTCACGGCCTTGCGCGGCTCGGCCCTGCGGACGGACACCACCACGATATCCCCGAGCTCGGCATACCGGCGGCGCGAGCCGCCCAGCACCTTAAAACACTGGACCAATTTTGCTCCTGAATTATCCGCGACATTCAAAATGGATCGTGGCTGGATCATGGCGTTGTGGCTACAGCAATGCGCCACCGCTTGGTCCGCGACCGGGGACGTGTCGCCTCGATGATCACCGTGTCGCCTTTTTTGTGGCTCTTTGTTTCATCTTCGGCATGATAGGTTTTGGACCGCTTGAAAAATTTCCGGTATTTCCGATGCTCAATGAACCGCACGCACTCCACCACCGCCATCGTATCCGACGGCTTTGAAATGATCGTCCCTTTCAGTTGTTGTTTGATGGCGTTCATGAATTTTGTTTCGCGGCGTGCATGCGGGTCAGGATCCTCGCAATGATCTTCCGGCTCTCGCGGCGCTCTTTGACGTTCTTGGTCTTGCCTTGCGCGACGCGAAACCGGAAGACGCGGACCTTTTCCCGCTCACGATCGAGCATTTCCTGTAAGGCCTGCGAAGACGATGTTCTAATTTCTTTTCGGAGTTCTTTTTTCATGTTATTGCGCGCGGCTGACGATCTTGGTGCGGACCGGCAGTTTGCTTCCCGCTTTTCGGAGCGCTTCCCGAGCGACATCAGGGGAGAGTCCATCGATCTCCAGGATTATACTGCCTGTTTTTACGACCGCATAATACCCGACCGGATCCCCTTTGCCTTTCCCCATGCCGACCTCCGGCGGCTTCGCTGTGCGGGGGCGGTCCGGAAAGATCCGGATCCACATCCGTCCGAATTTCTGAATATAGCGCGCTATGGCCTTGCGCGCCGCCTCGATCTGCGCGCTCGAGATCAGGCTCCCCTCCTGCGCTTTCAGGCCGAACGACCCGAATGCCAATGTCGCGCCGCGTACCGCGACGCCGTCTTCGGAGTGGCGCATCCTCTGCCACTTGCGGTATTTTACTTTTTTGGGGAAAAGGGTCATATCGGTTTCTTTTTGGTCTCAAACACCTCCCCTTTATAGATCCAGATCTTGATGCCGATATCGCCATACGGCAAATGCGCGCGCTGGCGCGAAAAATCAATATCGGCCCGGATCGTCTGAAGCGGGATCTGACCCGACATCAGCCATTCCCGTCTCGACATTTCGGCGCCACCCAAGCGGCCCGAAAGCGCGATCTTAACGCCCTTCACTTCTTTATGTGCGGATACCTTCGACAGCGTTTGTTTCAGGACCCGTCGGAACGGCAGCCGTCTTTCAAGCCCTTCGGCGACCATCTGCCCGACGATCGCGGCGTCCGTTTCCGGATTTTTAACCTCCTCGATCGTCAGTTTCAATTCGGGCGGCTTGGCAAATCCCCACACGGCAAGGCGGCGGAGCATATCGTCCTTGAGCGCCGTCGCGCCCGCCCCCGAGCGCCCAATGATCAGGCCGGGCCGCGACGTATGGATCATCACATGCAAAACGGCCGGCGAGCGTTCGATCTCGATCCTAGAGACATACATTTTTGCGAGCCGCGCCCCAAGCCATTCTCTCAGCCTGATGTCCGCCTCGAGTAGCGCCCGAAATTTGCGGCGGTCGAACCACCGCGATTTCCAATCGCG
>JACOVJ010000025.1 GCA_016177385.1 Candidatus Niyogiibacteriota bacterium | reverse complement strand
GGTGCTTGAATGCCCAAAAGATTCAGGCCGTTTTTCAAAACGATGCCGGTCGCGCACGCGAGCGCCGTGCGGTACGCCGCTTGTACGCCCGCAACTGCGATGCGCTCCTCGGCATAATAATGATTGAACGCGCGCGCAAGCTCGATCAAATAGGTGCAGAGATGGTGCGGCGCGAGTTCTTTTTGCGCGCGCAGCACCACGTCCGGATACGCAAAAAGGATCTTTTCAAGCGTTCCGACCGCATCGGGGCGGCTCACGTCCGGCGTTACGCCCAAGGCGCGCGCTTTTTCGGCGACCGAATGCGCGCGCGCATGCGTGTATTGCAAATACGGCCCCGAATCGCCTTCGAACGAAAGCGACAATTCAAAATCAAAAATGATGTCGCGGCCGATGGCTTGGCGCAGGATCGAATATTTCACGGCGCCGACCGCTATCGCATCGGCAATTTTTGCGCGGACCTTTTCCTTGAGATTCAACGCAACGTCCCCGAGCAGCGCATCCGCCGTAATGATATTTCCGGTGCGCGACGACATTTTACCTTCGGGCAACCGGAGCATGCCGTGCGGAAGATGACGGATCTTCTCTACCTCGGTCAGGCCCCACAACAGTTCCATCGCTTTAAGCACCACGCGAAAATAATCAATGATCTCGTTGCCGGTCACCGTGATCGCGCGGTCATACGGGAATGTTTCGCGTTTCAACTCCGCAAGCCCCAACTCCTTTGCTTCGTAGATCGGCAAACCCTCCGAATTCAAAAACACGCGCGTGTGTAAACCATACTTTTCGCCGCGAAAAATGACCGCGCCGTCGCTTTTTTCAAAAATCCCTTTTTTAAGCCCCTCCTCGACGATCCGCTTGCCGCGCTCGCCGGTTTCGGATTCGAAAAAATAAAATTCGAACGCGGTGGACAACAGTTCGTAGTTCGCATCGAAATAGTCCAAACTCCATGCGCGACCGATCCGGTAATGGCTATGAATGCGGTCGGCGGGATTTTTTTTCTCGTAGAGTTCTTTGTTGATGCGCTCGATCGCCGCTTTTGCGTCCGGATTTTTCTCGTATTCCGCATTGCCGTAGGCATAGGCCGCGCCCAAAAAGCGCATGCGTTCCGCAGTCGAACCCCAAAGCCGCAATCCCGCGAGCGAGATCTTGCGCCGCTCCATGGCATAGATCGCCTCGGCCACATGCAAACCGATATCGCCCTGATAATTCGCGCGGCGGACTTCGGCGCCCGACGCCTCGAAAAGGCGCGCCACGGCTTCGCCGACCGCATTCGACATCAGATGGCCAATATGAAACTCCTTGAAGGGGTTGGAATCCGTGTACTCAACGATGACCTTCTCGCCCGCATGAAATGCATTGCGGCCGTAGCGCTCGTTATCGCGAAGAATGTGCTGGAGATTGCCGACAAAAATATCGTCGCCTAAAAACAGGTTAACAAAGCCGGACCCGGCGACGGTCACATCGCGCACCCCCGGAACCCGGCGCAGGCGCTCGGCATAACGCTCCGCAAGGTCATGCGCGTTTCCCTTTTCCTGTTCGGCGACGATTAGGGCGGCATTGGTCGAGTAATCGCCGAATTCCGGTTTTTTGGGGCGCAGAAGCTCGAACCGCGCGCCTTGGGGCGTGATTTTTCTGAGTTCGTTTTCGATCGCTTCGCGGATCATCATGACTTTACCCTACCCGAAAAAACGCGGATAATGAAGCGGTATGACCGCGCTTATCGAGAATAAAAAGGCGTACTTTGATTACGATATCCTCGAGTCGTTCGAGGCGGGTTTGGAATTGGTGGGGTCTGAAGTAAAATCGCTCCGCGCCAAGCGCGGGTCGCTCGCAGGTTCGCGCGTCATCGCGCGCGGCAACGAAGTATATATAGTAGGGATGGACATCCCGCCGTATCAGCCAAAAAATACATCGGCATCCTACGACTCCCAGCGAACGCGAAAATTGCTTTTATCCAAAAAAGAAATTTCGCGCCTTGCGGGCAAAGGCGAGGAACGCGGCTTGACAATCATACCGATTCGGGTCTATACTAAGGGGCGCTTCATCAAGATCGAGATCGCGCTCGCGCGCGGCAAGAAAACGTTCGAGAAGCGCGAAAAGATCCGCACGCGCGACATCGAGCGCGAAGTCGGACGCACGTTGAAAGGACGATAAGGGGATGAACGGCCTCGAAAGGGGTTCGACGGAACCGGCTTCATGCCG
>JACOVJ010000057.1 GCA_016177385.1 Candidatus Niyogiibacteriota bacterium | reverse complement strand
CGCGTGGGCGATGTATGCGATTCGCTCCTACGCGCGCTGGATCGCCTATGCGAATATTCCCTATTTTCTCTGGGTTGCATTCGCGACGGTCCTCCAGCTCACCATCACGGCGATGAACTAGCTCCAGTTTATTTCCCCGAGCCCGTGCTTCTTTAGATACGCATTCGCTTTGCTGAAATGCCGGCACTCGAAAAAGCCGTTGTCCGCGGAAAAGGGCGAGGGGTGCGCGGCTTCGAGCACCAAATGTTTCGTGCGGTCAATGAATGGCTATTTATCAGGTGAGGCGTTAAGAGGGGTTTTACACATTTGATCGAGGTGCGCTATGATTTGCTTATGAAGCGCTTTGTTCATACCACCGATCTTCGTCTTTGCGAGGTTTTGGCGTAGGTTTTTATCTATTTTGATGTCTTTGTATTATTGACATCTTATTAGATTTATGCTTGTATGTTGCATGAGAAAAATGGATAAACAACTGAAAAAAATCGTAGACCTCGATAAGAAAATTGGCGGAATCGCGGATTTAACTCCTACGGAACAAAGTATGTTGGAATCAGAACAGCGTTTTGAGGCGACTTTTTATTCCAACAAGTTAGAGGGAAATAAGTTGAGTAAAGAGGAGGCTCGCAAGGCGATCCTTTCTAACTGATCGTGATTCGTCCGCTTACGAAACGAGATGTTGATATTTTGGAAGAAAGAGGCTTATGGAAAGCCTCTTCTTCTTTGTATGTCGTCATTCGGCGATTGATTCGCGGAAAGCGGCCGCTCGAAATCGGGTATATCAAAAACGCTCACCGCATAATTTTCGAGACCGCAAATCAGCCCGGGATTGCGGGGAAATATCGGCGGGATAACCCCGAATTGAAGCGGCTCGACGGATCGCTTTTGGAAATAGCGCATTGGCGCGATATTCCGAACAAGATGGCGGAACTGGATGTGGAGTTAAGGAGTGTTACAAAAGACCTAAAACTCCCGAAGACCGAAGAAGAATACGCGGAGATCGTTGATCTCGCCATTCGATTTTCGCATCGTTTGGCGTGTATTCATCCATTTGAAAATGGGAACGGCCGATCATCCCGCTTATTGTTGAACGCGATTCTATTAAGAGCGGAATTGCCTGTGGTGGCGATCAAGGAGGAAAAACCGCAGTATCTTCAGGCGATGCAGCAGGCGGATCACGGCGATTTTTCCTTGTTATGGAAAATGATCGTTAAGGGAATCATCAGAAGTAAGGAATTGCAGTATGACATCATAAGGCGAAAGCGGGCAGAACTAGCCAAGCGGCGCAGGCGTATCAGATAAGCTGGTCGAAAATTTTCTAACATTCGGAGGTGGACAGTGCGTCCACTTTTTTATGATTCAACCGACAACTAGCTCCAGTTTATTTCTCCGAGGCCGTGTTTTTTTAGATACGCATTCGCTTTGCTGAAGTGCTTACAACCGAAAAAGCCGCTGTCCGCGGAAAAGGGCGAGGGGTGCGCGGCTTCGAGCACCAAATGCTTGGTGCGGTCAATGACGGCGCCTTTGTTTTTTGCGTAATTTCCCCAGAGCATGAAAACGATGTGGTCGCGCTCATGGGATAGTTTTTGAATCGCGGCATCGGTGAATTCCTCCCACCCCTTGTGCTGATGCGAACCGGCGGTGTTCGCGCGGACGGTGAGTGTCGCATTCAACAGCAACACGCCTTGTTTCGCCCACCGCGCGAGGTCGCCATTTTGCTGCGGCTCGATGCCGAGATCCGACCGGATTTCCTTGAAGATATTTTGGAGCGACGGAGGAATGGGGACGTGCTCGCCCACGGCGAAGCAGAGGCCGTTCGCCTGTCCGCGGCCGTGGTACGGGTCCTGCCCCAAAATGACCACTTTCACTTGGTCGAACGGGCACAAGTCGAACGCGCGAAAAATATCCTTGGGCGGGGGATACACCGCGCGCTTCTCGTATTCCGCGCGCACGAAACGGGTGAGCGCCTCGAAGTACGGCTTCCCGAATTCCTCGCGGAGGGCCTGTTTCCACGATGCCTCGATTTTGACGGATGCGCCCGACATGAATGATTGTCATTGTAAGCCGTTTTTTGCCCATGATACAGGGGAGATACTATGGTCTTGGCAGAGGCGCACAAAGATAGTATAGTGATCGTATGAAAACGACCGCGCTAAAATCCGTGGTTTGGAAAGAGGGCAAGCGCTATGTTGCCCAATGTTTGAACGTGGATGTTTCCAGTTTTGGAAATACAAAAAAAGAAGCGCTCAAAAATCTAAACGAAGCGCTTGGGTTGTTTTTTGAAGACGGAAGAATATTGTTTTTGACCAAAAAATTCATCGAGCGCTATCGGCCGGCATTGGAGGCATTGGCCAAAAAGTAGGAACACCAGGATTGACTTTTTGATAGAACTGTTGTATGCTTGATTTTGAATCAAGTTCTGTTTTCTAAAGTGAACATTGAAAAAGGAGGTGAGGGATGCGCCGTTGGCTTGAAGCGGAGGCGACCGGCAAGCGGATGTATGGGCTCATCGTCGCCGTCGTGCTCGTCAGTTTGATGTGCTCGCTGTTTGCGGCGATGATCCTACAATCTCTGGGAGTCGAACTTCCACCGGTGGTAGATGAAAGCAAGCTCCTCGGAACCCCATTCATTCCACTCGTGGCCCACTATATTATTCTTGCGGTCCTTCTTGAGGAGATCATTTTCCGGTTCATTCCATTGTCTGTCGCCGTGAGGATGAAGTGTTCGTTCACGAAGCTCATGGCGATCGCCATAGCGTCATCCGTCATCTTCGGATTTCTGCATGGCATTCTCCCCGCACTGAAACGGGGTGATGCCATGGAGTTCATGAACGGCGTCCCCTTCATCTTCATTCAAGGGGTTTCGGGATTCCTGTTGAGCATCGCGTTTTTGAAATGCGGCGGCTATGCGGGGAAATTCGAAAAAGCGTTATTGGCCTCCACCGCCATTCACGGTCTGGAAAACTCGATCATCTTGCTCCTTTTTTCCTCAACCCGGCTTGCCTAACGGCGGCCGGTTTTGTTTTGTGGGGGCATTCATGATGCCGGAACATTGACGCAAGGCGCCTACCGTGCTATTTTGCTGTCGGCGTACTTTCACTCAAAGGAGGCATCCCGTGGAGCAGATCGAGCAGATCGCACTCTTTTTGTGGGAACGATTCCTGCTGTTCTGGCCGTCCATTGCGATTCTTTTGGCGATCGGTGGCGCGCTGAGGGCGTATTTCAAGTTTTTGAATAAACGATACGGCGAGCACTTGAAGGACATGGAATGGGTCAAGGAAAACGGCGGCAAGATTACCCTTCTTTACGTGCTACCGACGCTTTGGTTCGTATCGCCGGTGATCGAAGAATTGATGTTCCGGATGCCGCTCATTTTTTTCTTCGGTTCCATCACGCCGCTTGCATGGATCGGCATCGGCGTTTCGAGTGTCGTGTTTGCGCTCAT
Organism: Candidatus Niyogiibacteriota bacterium; assembly: GCA_016177385.1. GTDB lineage: Bacteria > Patescibacteriota > Minisyncoccia > HO2-45-28 > HO2-45-28 > JACOYI01. The sequence continues at coordinate 2,136 of JACOVJ010000057.1, read as the reverse complement.
GCATTGGTTCAGTGGTTTTAGCAAGGCTTATCATCGCGGGCTCCATTCCGGGCTCCATTCAAAGAAAGATGCCGGAGTGATCGCTGTAGGCGTAGAAACGCCCGATCCGAAACAGGAAAAAAGCATCCTTTACTCGCGCGTCTGGCAAGTTTTTGCAACCAGCATTCTCGGCATTCTAGCGGGATATTATGGCGTTTACTACCAGTCCATTTGGGTGAGCATTGGGATCCATTTGGCATGGAATGTCGCGGCGATCACGGTTTTCCCCATATTCGTGGGGCTTGTGGTCGTGGCGATCCTTTGTGTGCTGGCGGTGTGGGAAAAGTTCATGTCCTTTGTCCGTCGACGGCGATGCCGCACACAAATGCGATTCTTTGTTCTTCAACGCAGATCCGGCTGATGCCGGATTTTTTTTTGAAAAATGAAATTCCCCCGAACCGCGGATGCGGTTCGGGGGTCGTTGAAGTCAGTTCGTGCGATGGTAGATGGATTGCCGCGACATCACGGTCATTGCAGAGGCGTGACTCTTCGCCGCGTTGCGAAGGATGAGTGTGGTGGTCAGGACCCCGCCGGCGACCGCGACGACCACGAGCAGGATAGCAAGCATCGCCATCGCGCCCTTGCCGCTATCGCCATCGTCGCGCGAGGATTTGCGATCGCCGAACACGTCCATGACGTTTCCGAGCGCGCGTGGAATGGCGCTCATGGCCTGATACATGTTGTACACTTGCGCGAACGTGTTCCACCCCGCGACCGCGCCCGAGCCGAATGTCCGTCGCTTCCAGAAAACCATCCACGATTGAACCGTGATGGCGATGCCGGAGCCGAGCAGGGGCATGATGATAACGAGATAGCCGAGCGACAGCATCCCCTCGACATAGCGCGGTTCGAGCCACCCCGCCGCGCCCGCGATGAGCGCGAGAATGATGAGGTAGACCCACGTGAATCCGCAGGCGCTCATGATGGCGCCGCACCATGCCAAGAATTTGGGCCATCCGCCGATGGTCTGCGTTTCGGGCCATGTGTGGCCCACAGACCATGCGTTGAACCAGCTGATGCCGAAGTTCAGCACCATGAGCAGGAAAATCCAGAGGTACATGCGCGTCTCCCTTTGAAAATCGGTGATATGAAGAACTGTAGTGCTACACGATGATCTGTCGGTATTATAACTCCGAAAATGGTAAAAGTCAAGATTCCCTGACGGGCTCGGGTGCGTGCTATAGTGGCTGTACGGTCGAGGCTTACGAACTAGGCCTTTTAGATATGTATAAAAAACGATATTTGGCAGTGATCGCGGGAGGATTGGCGTTTGCGGCTTTTGCGTTCGCCCAAACGGGCACGACGCAAACACCTCGCGAGGACGCGCGTACGCAAATTCAAACCCAGCGGCAGGAATTAAAAACGCAGTTGGATGCGGGACGCAAAGCGTTGCGCGCGGCGGTCGAGGCGGAGCGGACGAAATTCAGAACCGAGGCCCAGCAAAAGCTCCAGAGCATTAGAACCGCAACGCCCGAGGAGCGCGAAACGATCCGCGAAGAATTAAAGGGCGAGCGCGAAAAACTCGCGGAAAGTACGAAGGCGATGCGCGACGACCTCAAAGCAAGCTCCACGCAGTTGCGCGAGGATTTTCGCACGAAAGTGCAGGATGTACGCGAGCGCGCAAAGATCGCGGCGGCGCACGGACGGGGACTCAAAATGCTGAACCGGTATCGCGCGGCGATCGCGCGCTTCGAGCATCTGATCGGACGGCTCGAAATGCGCCTCGAAAAACTGAAGACGCGCGGCGTTGATGTGTCGTCGGTTGTGCCGATGATCGAGGAAGCAAAAAATATGAAGGTCGAGGCCGATGCGGACCTGGAAGCCATGAAAGCGAAATATGAAGATTTGCTAAGTGGCACGAACGCGTCGAGCACCGCCGAGGAAGCAAAAACGATCGCGAAAGACCTGAAGACGAAACTCGAGGCATTCCATAATAAATTGAAGGACATCGCGAAAGCGATCCGCGCATTGGTGCCCGAAGAGGGAACGGCAACGACCACGAGCGCTAACACCCAATAAATCCTATGAACACCAAATACATCATTATTGTGGTCGCGCTCGCGCTTTTTGCCGGTGTCGCGTTCTATGTGTGGCAGT
>JACOVJ010000064.1 GCA_016177385.1 Candidatus Niyogiibacteriota bacterium | reverse complement strand
GGGTCCGCGAATCCCGCCACATGCCCCGACGCCTCCCATGCTTTCGGGTTCATAAGAATCGCGGCGTCCATGCCATACACATCGTCGCGGCTATCCACGAACATCCGCCACCAGAGATTTTTAATATTGTTCTTAAGCGCGATCCCGAGCGGCCCGTAATCCCACGTACCCGCAAGCCCGCCATAAATATCGGAGCCCGGGTACACAAAACCCCGGCGCTTTGCCAATGCTACGATCTTTTCGAGCGTTGATTCCATTTAAATACTTTCTTCCCAACCCTACACAAAATCAACCCCCTCAGAGGGCTGGGTGGAAAATATTCAAACCCTCAAAATGGTTACTGCGCGGAACACCCGCTGCAGGAACAATCCATTTTGATGGGAAGGGCGAGAACCCCGAATACGAGCGCGTTCCAAAACCACGCGAGCGCCTCAACTTTAAAGACCGGGCCCTGCTTCATCGCGATCCACGCAAGGACCAGCGATACCACCCCCGCGAGCCACAGCAATTTCCAGAGCCAGCACTTCCAATGATGACCAATGATGCTATGCATTGTGTAAAAAGTAATTAGACGACCTTTCTTCCACTCTATCAAACCGCCCCCAAATGAAAAGCGTCCGTTCTGATGTCCATAAAAGTAAGTTGTATCACTGCGCCACCTTTGTTTGGGCGGACGTCATCGTTGCGTCGAATTGCGTGAGGTTCGTTGTCAGATCATCGGCGGTCGCGCGGATCACGTTGGAGGTGAATTCGTCCCGTCCCTCGGCCGAGATCCCAAAAAGGAGCGGCGGCGCATTGCCGACCTGGTCCGCGGATGGGATGATGCCGATCTGAAATGAAACCTCTCGGGCCGCCTCACGGATGCCCGCGCCTGCGCGGACCCGCGACACACTCCAGACGATCTCGGATTTCGCCGCGTCAAATCGGATGTCCTCGCCTGCCGGCGCTTTTATGTCGGTGAAGCGCGCATATGGCGGAAGACCCGCGCGCACCTCGATATTAACGACGTCATTCAACGTATTGGCGAACGACCATACGACCGTATAGACCGTTTCCTGCCCGACCTTAGGCGGCAAGGGCCCTGAACCTGCGAGCACCCCCGAATGATAAAGCCCCGATGATGCGAATTGAAGCGAGGTCTCGATCTTTGCGGACAGATCCGTGCGGCCCGACACATCGATTCCCGCGAGCGCCGCCGGAGCGCTTCCCGGCCGCATGACCGCGTGCAATTCCACGTTTAAATTCTTGAGATTATCGCGCGCGAGCAATGTCGCGTCGCGGATACGGAACGAAAATCGCGAAACGCCGGAGCTCCCGGGCGCCAATTCGCGGAATTGCGGTTCCGACGACGGCGTCCAGACGATCGTGCGGTCCACTCCCCGGTAAAATCCATTGCCCACCGAGATCGAGCGCTCGTCGATGGCCGCGCCGTCAAACGACACCTCGAGTGTCGCATCGCGAACCGCTTCGGACAAATTGTTGCGCCATTCCACGTCCACGCTTACGGTATCGCCGCCCCGCAATACGGGCGCCGTTACGCCGTTCATTCGCAGTCCCAGTTCCAGAAAAAGCCGCCGGAGCGTCACTTTTGCACTCGCCTCTCCGTATACATTGAATGCCGCGCCTTCCGCAACGCCCACGCGCGCCTGAATGACCTGTTCGATCGCATCCGCACCTTCGAACGTACCAATGACCGTGACCTTGCGCTCCTCCCCGCGCGCGAGGTCGCCGATCCGCCATCGCGCGATCCCCTCCGCCGGCTCGGGCGAAGCACTGGTAAATTTGAATCCTTCGGGGTAGACGAGTTCGAGCGTTAAATTATTCAACACCGTTTCCGCATTGGATACATACCGAACCTCGATCGTAACGGGTCGCCCCGCATTCGCCTCGGCGGGCATTTTAACGGAAACACCGACCGGAGCGCGTTCGATCCGGATCTTTTTGGTCTCTGATTTTTCAAAAATGGCATTCGAGCCTTGGGTCCGGTATTCGAGCGTCGCGCGCGCGTCGCCCTCGAATCCTTCCGCGCCATACACGAACGCCGAAAATGTTTCGCGGACCGCGCCGCCGGCAGGGATCCCGTCCTGTGTCCTGCGTTCGACCGGAACGCCCGCGCTTGCAGGTCCCGATGCCGGGCGCGAACCTGCGGGGTAATAAAATGAGAGCGTCGCGTTTTCGAGCGCTACATCATTCCGATTTTGGACCGTAACATCCCACCGCACCAATTCCCCGCCGCCGGCGGATTCCGGGGCGCTGATCGAAATAGCGATGTTGCGGCCTGAGACGCCGCCGAACCCGGAAAAAAGATAGATACCGGCAAGCACGATGGCCCCCGCGAAAAAAATGATGATCCCCCATAACAGCGTTTTCATGTCCCAGCTGAGTTTCGGCCGCCAAGGACCCGGTTTCTCACCGCCCCCTTCCCATGACGGTTTTACCTCCTCGGCTTCATATTTGAATTCCGGCTCTTCGAACCGCCGTTCGAATTTTTCACCCGGGCGGTATAACCGCTCGCCCAGTTTTTCGAGTCCGTCATCAGGCATTCTTTGATTTTATCACATTCTTCGACCGCGGAAATGGCCTCAAAAGAAAAACCCCGGCGTAAAGCGCCGAGGGAACAAAAATTTTCAGAACTCTCGGGTGAATGCGAACCAATAGAAATCGTACCATGGCCGCTCCCCCTCCTTCAACGTGCCATCGTGGGCCGCTCTCCGTGAACGCTCGATCCACACGTCGATACACCGTCCAGTTTCTACACTACCCGTAATGATCGCCACCTGATCCATACCAAAAAACTCATACAACATCGGGTAATGCTTTCCGATGGCAAAAATCGTTCGCGGCGAAACCGGATGAAGTGACTTATTTTTACCCCATTTCAATGCATCCGATATATGTGTTCCGCTCCCGAAGTTGACCAAAACGACACGCATAAGTTTTCGAATGGAATCCTTGTACGCGGGGTATCGATCTGCTTGTTTCCAAATCGAGTAATCCGGTGTCGTTTCCGGCGCCGCAGCTCGTATTGCATCCTCCCACGGCTTTGATTCGTCCACGACTACCGTGAGAATCTCGACTCGTCCACCCTTCGGCGGCTTAATGCCGTCCGTGACCACAACCGAAAACCTTGCCTCGTTCAACAAAAAACGGGTGAATTCGATTCCCAGCTCTCTCGGTTTCTCAATGACCCGCTGGAGAAGCTCGGAAGACAAATAGCTCCAACCCATGTTTGTCGCCAGCGCCGCCATCAATTGATGCGACTGCGGAAGGCTGACCGGATTTTTATTCACGGCTCACCACTCCTTTTAAATGGGGTTGATCATGACTCCGCACCATGCGGAAGCCACAGCTGACCCGGAACAACTGTCTAAATCTATACAACTTATTTATCAATTCGTCAACCGCCCCCCTTACAACTGGCTCGCGGAAAGCGCCTCCTCAATGGCCGCCGCATCGGCGTTTTCGTTATCCAAATACCCCAACCGATGAAGAAGTCGCGCCTTGAATTCCTGTTCCCATGCCGGTAAAACCGGCCTTCCGGAATCCAACAACCGGAATGTGGAATCAATGACCTCCCAAAGCGCCGCATCCCGCTCCTGCCCCGCAATGAGGCGATTTGCAAAAAGCGAGATTTTTTTTGCCGCATGCCACGCATTTTCGGATGACGGCGGCGGAACAAGCTCTTCCGCATCGGTCAGGCGTAAAATATTTTTCCCCTCCACAAATGACAGCCGGATATGCGCAAAGGAGCGCAAATGATACCGCAATTTTGATTTTTCGAGCCGCACGCCTTTTGCAAATATCGAAAGTTTGCCGTGGTCCTTTGTATAGATCGTGTACATCCGGTCGGCTTCGCCCGTGTCGGATGCTGCAAGAATAATACCCTCGGC
>JACOVJ010000056.1 GCA_016177385.1 Candidatus Niyogiibacteriota bacterium | reverse complement strand
TCCTTCGCTGCGCGAAGCGCGCCGCCTTATTAAATTTCGTATCCAAAAATTTTCATAATGAACATGGAGCAGATTTCGCAAAATTTAAGCGGGGGTCAGGGTTGATTTCTTACTCTTCTTAGTATATACTCATCGCTATGACGAAACAATGCGCCATCTGCGGCAAAGGCTCCACCATGGGCGGCAAGCGGAATCTGCTTCGCGGCAAATATAATCCGACAAGCCACGTCCGCAAATACCCGAATCTCCAATGGACCCGCCTCGCGGGTTCTTCGAGTCGCGTCAAAGTGTGCACGCGGTGCCTCAAAACTCTTGCAAAACAGGCGGTATAATTAAAGTCTTCGCGGGCTGTAGTATACCGGCAGTACACATGCATGGGGTGCATGTAAACCGGGTTCGATTCCCGGCAGCCCGACCAAGTGAAGATGAGGGAGGTACTGAGCACAGATTGAGGAGCGGGGGCGACGAAATACTGAGCATAGCAATGCGAATGTAAGTGCGAACGTGCCCGACAAATAAAAAACCCGTAGTGCCGGTGGGCACTACGGGGGTGCGATTAGTTGTCGGTGTCGCCTTGCACGCATGACTGACACTCGCAACCGTCTTCGTGCAACTCGTGCGGCTCATTGTCCGCAATGAGGTCTTTCGCGTCCTTGAGCTCTTGCTCCTGTTGGACGATCCGTTCGTCGGCTTTTTCGAGACGGTCCGCCAGCTTGGCCGCGAGCATCAGGCCGATGTTCGGATGTTCTTGCACGACATCGTTCCAATTGTCGTTTGTGATGCAGAGCGCCCGAACTTCGATCTTACTTTCTGTACTCACACACACGCTTGCCGACCGCGGCTTCGTTCGAAGGAAGCCCATTTCGCCGACAAAATCATCGGCGCCGATGATGGCCAATTCCACGTTTCCCCGCACGACTTTCACGTTGCCGCTCACGATATAGTACATGCACGGAGACGGATCCCCTTCATTGAAAAGCACATTACCCGGCTTGAAAATCATTGGCGTCATCGCTATCTCCTTTGGGTTGTTGAGAGGACACCTGAAAAGAGAATACTACAAAGAACGTGGCGCGTCAAGGTTCGGATCCTGCTGGGCCGCGAGCAAAGCAAAAAGTGGTTAACGTCGCTTATTTGTCCACTCCATCGTAATGGATTGGAACCAAATCGTGCAAGAGATACGGGAATTTGCTGATATTGTACAAGCGCATCAACGAAAAAATAAATGAACCTTCGGCGCTGCGAAAAAATCGCGCCGAAGGTTCGAAAGGATCAAGCCCTCAAGTGTTCAGGGATCAAAACGAGAGGCCGTTGTCGCGGTGACCCTGCCGGTCGCTGTCGCCGAAGAGTTCGCGGCGGACATCGTTCCAGTATCTGTCGATGGCGAGCCCGACCATGTCGAAGTAGTCGACATCGACCCGGTAACCGTGTTTCTCTTTCCGCTCCACCAGCGCCTTGGCCTCATCGAGAGTCGGAAGCCGATATCCCCACCACCGCATGAGCATCGAGATGCGCCTGACAGTCGTGGGAACGGGCGGACGAAGGACATTGTCCAGGGGCCAGTAGGCCTTCTGGCGCAACACTTTGCCGCGCAGGAACGCTTGGAGCACCCACAGAAAGTCGCGGATCGCGTTGAGCTTTTTCATGGAAATCTCCAGAAAAATGAACTGCGGATACTGCAGGACGGAAACAATCAAAGTACTTTTATCAAGCTGTATGATAGCACATATAGTATAATATGTCAAGTATTTGTCCCCCCACTAGGAATCGAACCTAGATCCACGGATTAAGAGTCCGCTGCTTTGCCAATTAAGCTATGGGGGGATTTTTATTTTAAATTGACCGGACGCGCCACAGAAGCAAGTCTAATCCATTTTTGTTGCACCCCTTTTACCTGCGGTTCAATTTCGTCAAGCACTGCCCGAATCCATCCAAAAACCCTGTGTTTGGTATCCGTGCCCTTTGGAAGCTCTATTTTAATGGTTCCATAATAAAGGTTATTTTTCTTATACCCCTTATTCAGGGGTTTTACAAAACTCTTTCCAAAATTTTTGGTCGGGATTCCCGTTAATGCCGACCAAAATTTTTTAATTTTCATATCATTCTGCTGCGGATAAATATTTAGTCGCGCTTTCAGTTTAGGCGCGGGGACTCCAAAAATTTTTTCAATCCATCTCACCATGAATAATATAAAATACGGGTCGGAATTGGTAACCTCGAATCCTCCTCTTTTTGTGCCCTCCGCCCAATACAGGGCTGCTCCCACCAACCGATATGTATCATCAGATAAGGGCCTTGTTATTTCTTCTGCCGCGGTTTGGATGATTTTTTCAATTTCCCGCGCTCTTCTCTCTTTTTGACTTTGGGGACCACGCGAGAGTATCGCTATTTGTTTTGTATAGAGACGTTTCCGGTGTTTTTCTGAAAGCGGAATACTCTTTAACCACAAACTGAGCGTACTTTTAACAACCGGCACATGACGCCTAATTTCGTTATAACTCAAACCCTGTCTTCTTAAACGAATGGCCTGTAATTTAAATTCCTTAAGCGGTGTCATGTACCTCCAAGCATACCACACAGGATTGCAGAACTTAAATCTCTTTACTTCTGTGCTCTCGGCCAGAAGCGCCCCGCCGTCCGACGGGGCGCCCTATCGAATGATAGGGCGAACTTCGTCCTTGCGTCCCCACGAGGAGTCGAACCCCGATCTCAGGCTTCGGAGGCCTGCGCTCTATCCATTGAGCTATGAGGACTACGTATGTTTATCGGCGAGCACGAATGCGGCGACCGCGTCGGGCTTGGCGAACGCCTCAAAACCGAACCCCCGCACCATACCGAGCACGCCTTCCTTGAGTTCCTTGGTCGGGCCGTTCTCCCCGACATCAATATGCACGGCAAGCTGATTGTTCCAAAAAAATTCATCGCCCAACCGGTCGCGGAGCGCGCTCCTCAGTTCCTGCGCTAAGAGGATCGACTGCATCGCCTCCTGATAGATCCGGTCGCGAAGCGTCGCGTAGCGCTCCTCCGGAGATTTTGCCCAAAAATACCGCCCTCCGTTGCCGATCTTCCAAACCGCGATGGCGGTCACGATCTCGGACAGGGCCGCCGCGCGCGAATCGCTCCCGATCATGACCGAATAGTGGCTTTGGGGACTCTTTGCGATGTAGACATTGATCTCATCAATGAGTTCCGCAAAAGAAATCACCCGGTATGGGGTATGAAAACGAAATTGTGCGGGGTTTGCGTCTGTCATGGTAAGCGAACCTATCGTACCCCATTCCGACCGTTAAATCAATCGGAATTGCCGCTCTTCCGGCTCGCTGACCGGCGCATAGCGCATCCAGTCCACGGCAATCACGCGCGGTTCGATCGAATCGCGCGGAATGAACCGGATCTGTCCGTTGACCTTTCCGTATTCGTAAAGCGCCTTCGTCACTTCCACGTCTTTCAGGCAATAATCTTTTACCTCCTGAACGCGGCCTTCACGGAACCAGCGCAGCGCCGTTAGGCCGTCGGCGGATTTAGCGGCGTTCACGGTCGTCTTCGCAAGATTGTCCAAACTCACCCGGAATCCGACACCGCGAACCACGGCTTCCATCATGTCGAGCGATGGGATGGTTGTTAAGTCGAGCGACACGTAAGGCTGAAGCACGGGGATATCGAATGCATTGCTGTTGAATCCGATCAGGAGCCCGGTATTTTTGAGCATTTTTTCAAACTCGCCCAACTCGTGTTCTTCGAATACACGATAGCGGTTTTCGCTGTACGAGTACGCCCCGAGCACCGATACACCCAAAAGTTCCGGGTGGTTGCGCCCGCCGATCTCGGCGAATTCTTTTTTGGTTTCGAGGTCAAAAACAATGGTATCTCGCGCCATAATCTCCTTGTTCTATCACGCGCCCGGCAAAAAAGAAATCCCGCCGGTGGCGGGACAGGAATTTCTTTGTTTTGTTTTTAGAGCGGCAGGTCGAACGCGTACGCGCCCGGCCCTGTTAAAATCAACGAAAGCGCAATAACAAGAAGCGCCAGATCGAATTCGTAACCGCCGACGAATCCCTGCCGGAATTTCACTTTCGCGATGGCGACCAGCATATTGATCGCGATAAAGGCGGCTGCGAGTTGAGTTGCAAATCCTGCGACAAGCGCGATGCCGCCGAACAACTCGACCGCGCCAACCACGAATACCCAGAATTTGCCGGGCCGGATGCCGATGGATTCGAAAAACCCCGCGGTTTCCGAAAAATTCTTAAATAACTTCGGGTAGCCGTGGACAATAAAAACGGCGCCGAGGATAAGGCGCAGGATAAGCGGCGCGAACGCGCCGAATGCGAGCGCTTGTGGAAAAATGTTTGGCATATGCACCTATCCTACCACCTGTGGATAATGTATTAAAGGATCGGCGCGTATACGTGTATGATAAAAGTGATTAATAACTAGCGAGTTACATAGCATCATGGCGAATATTCAGCCGTCGCTTAACAAATGGTTTCCGGTCGCGCTGTTGGTCGGCGTGCTCGCGGGATTCTCCGTGCTTCTGACCATTCAAGTCGGAGCGCTGTACGGTTCGTGGATCGCAGCTCCATGGGTCCTTTTTATCAGCTGGGGCGGCTGGTTTTCGATCGGCGCCAAAACCAAACGCCTGTCCAAATATCTCGCCGCGCTGACCGGCGGAATCGTATTTGGGTGGCTGACGCTCATCGTCAACGGTTATCTGACAGCGGCGCTTGGTCCGGTATGGGGGTTGCCGACGACGGTTTTCTTGGCGGCGACCTGTATCGTCCTATTGGAACTCACTAATTTGTTTGAATTGGCGTTTGTTTATTTCCTTACGTATGCCGGCTACTTTGCTTACGTGTTCGGCGGATTCGGCGGGGATGTCAGTAGTTTACAGAATGCGGTGTATTTCTGGATCCTCACGATGGTGGGCGTCGTGTTCGCGCTCGTCAACGTGTATCTCAAAAACAAACTCTTCGACATTGAACGCGTTCCGCTCGACCAGCGAAATACGCTCTTCGACAAAGAATACTGAACGAGATTTTCGATTTTCCGGATAAAAACCCGCCATAGGGCGGGTTTTTGCGGCAATGAAACGGCGGTGCGATACTGATAGTATGAAAGAAAAGCGGGAAGCCATCGCCTGGTTTGAGAAAACAAAAAAAGCGCAGCGCGCGCTCCTTAAAAAAAGCATCACCAAACAGCGCGGGTATGTGACAACGAATTATACGCTCGCAAAAGGGACGCAGGGGAAAAAGCGAAAATACATCACGCGCAAAGAATATGAGGAGCAGCAAAAAGTGCTCCGTGCGCTTGAAAAAACTTCCGCGCTCCTCACGGTTGAAACCGATGTCACGACCATTCTCGAAAAGATCGCGCGTACCGTAGCGACTGCGCTCGGCGCAAAACAAGCGTCGTTCTTTGATTTTACGCCGGATCGCAAAGGCGCTTTTATCCGGGCCGCTTATGGGATTCAAAACCAATATATCGAGCATTCACGCGTCGATCCGTTGCCGATCGGAGGCGCATGGCTTGGGCGCGCGATGTCCACCGGACAGGCGTGGGCGACATCCGACGTCCAAAAAGATCCCGTACTTCCGGCGTCCTGGCTACCGGCCGTTAAAAAACAAAACTACCACGGCCTGTTGTGCCTTCCCTTGATGCGGGGAAATACGATCATCGGCGGCATATGCATCTATTACAAAGACAGGCATAAATCCCAGTTTTTTGAGATCGATGTCATGACCATCGTCGCCAATCAGGCCGCGACCGCCATCGAGAATGCCCGCATCTTCGGCGACCTCGAGGCCGAACGCGAAAAAACGCTCGCTATCGTTTACAGCTTGAGCGATGGTCTCGTCTTGTATGACCTCGAAAACAGGATCACCCTCGTGAATCCGAGAGCTCAGGAATTGCTGCTTCTGAACATCAATGACGTTCTGAATAAAAAACTCGACGGATCGTTCGCCTCCAAAAATATCTACCTTCAGAATCTGTTCCGCATCCGCCAGATGATGCAAAAAGATTATGAAACGCGCGAATTCACCACGGAGGGGCCGCAGAAGGTTGTTTTACAAGTGACGCAGGTCCCGGTGCGCGGCAGTGAAAAACGGAAGATCGGCACCGTGTTGATCCTCCACGACATCACGCGCGAAAAAGAGATAGAGCAGTTGAAGGCGAATTTCGTGACCGTTGCGTCCCATCAGTTGAGAACGCCGATCTCCGGCATCAAATGGTCGCTGGATATGCTGCGAAAAGGAGAAAAAGGGGCGCTGAATTCCGAACAAAAAGACCTCACAGAAAAATCATTCCAAGCGACAGAACATATGGCGAACCTTGTGAATGACCTTTTGGACGCATCCCGCATCGAAGAAGGGCGGTTCGGCTATGCCTTCACGACGGGCGACCTTCTCCCGCTTGTTGAAAAGGTTATATCCGATCTCAAGCCGAACGCCGAGTCGCGCACTCTCGACTTCGCATTTGAAAAACCCACCGCGCCCCTGCCGGCCGCGAGTTTCGACGCATCAAAACTCGTGCTTGCCATCCAAAATGTCATTGATAATGCCATCAAATACACAGAGCTGCGGGGCACGGTGCGGATCAAAATTCGACCTGAGCGCTCGTCGCTCTTCATTATCGTGGAGGACACCGGCATCGGCATCCCCGAGAAGAGTAAAAAATTCATTTTCAACAAATTTTTCCGCGGCGAGAACGCCATCCGCTACCAGACCGAGGGTTCGGGACTCGGTCTTTATATCGCCAAGAGCATCGTGGAAAAGCATAACGGCACCATTACCTTCGAATCCACGGAGGGCACGGGTTCGACATTCATGATCCAGCTTCCGACCGATCCCGCGCACATGCCCAAAGGCGCGCTCGAAACATAAAGCAAAAAAACAAAGGGAAGTCCTTAGGAATCAGAAAAGGACTCCCTTTTGTGATTATTCACGGCAACTGTTTTTTAGCGACCGTATCGCGGATTTTTTTGACGACTTCATCGATCAGAACGTTCGCTTTGATGAGATAGCTCTCGGCGCCGAGCTTCAACCCTTTTTCGACTTCCTCGCGACTGCCGAGATTCGAAAGAATGACCACAGGGATCGCCTTGGTTCGCTCATCTTCTTTGATCTTTGCCAAGATCTCAAAACCGCTCACGCCCGGCAAAATCAGGTCGAGCAAAATGATATCGGGCAGTCCGCCGGCCGGCGGATTTTCCAATTCTTTCATGCCCGCCTCGCCATCCGCGGCAAGACGAACATCGAAATCGGATTTGGCGAGCTTTTCCGCCAGGAGCCCGGCCATCAGCTGATCGTCCTCGATCACAAGCACTTTTGTCTGCATGGACGTATTCTACCCTTTAAAGATTTTTAAGCCAATCCACCAGCGCGTCCGCAAGCTCCGGATGCGCTTCGAGGATCGCGGTGCCGTGTCC
>JACOVJ010000021.1 GCA_016177385.1 Candidatus Niyogiibacteriota bacterium | reverse complement strand
CCGCCCCGAGTCCTTCGTAGACGCTCAGGATCTACGATATGTCGAGGGGACGGCAAATCTCATGCCACTTTGCATGGCGGATGCGGAAAACGAGCGAGAACGGCAGGGATCAGATCCTCAAGGTCATCGGGCGACCGAACGTCCCCGACATGACGCCGATAGAGCCGAGCCGCGGCGCGCAATCCTTCCGGGATCACATAGATCCGGGCTTGATGCTCGAACACGCGAACATGGACCCAAATGGACAGGTGGGCTCTGCGGAACAGGAAGTGCCACTGCACCCACTCATCCGCGTTCGTCCCCAGCTCTTTGGATTCCATGCGCTCGCGGCAAAGCGCGGCGATCTTTTCGGCAAACCGGATAATGGATGCGCCCCATTCCTGGACAGCGACTTCCTGGATCGTGGTCATATCCCCTCCTCAATTCTGTCTGGGAGGCATTCTACTCTTTCTTCAGGGTACTATAAAACTAGGATAGCACAAATTGTGGTCTGTGTCAATCATTGAATCGCACCGCCGTGAAAAAACAAAAACAGCCCCGAAAGGCCGTTTTTGCGGGTTTCCCTGTTCGCTCTTTCTACATTCCTCCCATTTTCATACCGCCCATTCCCATACCGCCGCCCATCATGCCGCACATTTTGCAGTCCTTTTTGTGCATCACGACAAGCCAGATCGCGGAAAGACCGACCAGCAGATACACGAGTTTCTCCACGATCGGCCATGACCCGACGATAAGATTGACCACATTCCAGCCGAGCGCCGTAAGCCCCCAATTAAGACCGCCGATGATGACGAGTGTAAACGCAATAATATGAACCCATTTCATACACAATTGATCTATTAGCGCTAAAAACTCGACCTTTCGTTGAATTTACTCCCTTGATCTTCTGTATCTATTATACCGCCCTCTTTCCCGACTACCAGCCGCGCTATCCACAGGGATTGACAAAAGCCTATAAATGCGCTATACTACCAGCAGTTCTTTAATGAACTTTAATGAAGGAAAGTAGTGAACCGCCATTCCTTATTGGAGGTGGCGTCATGAAAAAAACGACGGTATTTCCCGTCGCTTGCGACGAATCGCTCACCGGAGGCGAACTCCTGGAGCTCGGAAAGTACGCCTGGGTCCATCGGGAACTGAGACGGAAAGGGCTAATTGGAGTCAGTCTCCCCGAGTCCCGCATCGTGAAACTCCACATGGTCGAGCTCGTGAGCTTCGAGGACGACCTGTATTTGGGTGAGGTATTCGACCGATTCAAAGAAGAGGGTCTCGAGCGCCCGAACATCGAGGCGTCGCTTCGCTTCGGAATCCTGTACCCCGACGAGCAGACGAAATGCCCGATCATCTTCCCGCTCGACAAGCCCATCCAAAGTCGAGGGGACGGCGCCAATCTCATCCTCGTCCTTTCCGAGGACGACGGCTGCCGCGTGGCTGACGTGGAATGGATGGGCCTCTGCTGTCCCGCTGGCACGACCTTCGCGGCCGTCCGACCCAACTGATTCGCGCTTTGGTTCACGCCCCCCAATTCCGGGGGGCATTTTTTTACGCGCCGTGTTTTATTTCGAGCACATCGCCGTCCTCGACGATATACTCCTTCCCCTCGGTACGGATCCACCCCTTTTCGCGCGCTTTGGCAAATCCGCCGGCTTCTACAAGTTTATTCCATTCGATAACATCCGCGCGGATGAATTTTTTTTCAAAATCCGTATGGATGACTCCAGCCGCCTGCGGCGCTTTTGAACCATTACGAATGGTCCACGCGCGCGTCTCGTCCGGTCCGGTCGTTAAAAATATGATAAGCCCCAGAAGTTCGTAGGATTTTTTGATCAATGCATCGAGTCCCGATTCTTTCGCAAGCCCCAGCTCTTCGCGCTCATCGGCCGTAAGCCCTCCGGCTTCGGATTCGGCTTTCACATCCAAAACCAATGCCGGAAGTCCGTGTTTTTTGAATTCCTCCACCCATGGCGCCGCTTCCTCGGCGGACGCGTTCAGCGCAAAAAGCCGTGGCTTTTGCGAGAGCAGTTGATACCGCCCGACAATCTCGGCCTCAGCCGCGCTCCATGGCTCGCCGTATAAAATTTTGCCTTCCTCCAACAATTTTTTCGCTTTCGTAAGCGCCGCAAATTCCGTAGCTACTTCTTTTTTGCCGGTTCGCACTTCGCGCTCGAGTCCAGACAGGCGCTTATCGAGCGTTTCGAGGTCCTTTAACGCAAGCTCGGTCTCGAGCGTTTCCTTGTCGCGCCACGGGTTCACCGAGCCCTCGGTATTGATGATGTCGGGATTTTTAAATGCGCGGAGCACATACAAAATCGCATCCGTTTCGCGGATGTGGGTCAAAAACTGATTGCCGAGCCCTTCGCCTTTCGCCGCGCCTTTCACGAGCCCCGCGATATCCACAAAATCCACGGTCGCGTAAATTTTGCGCTCCGATTTCGTAAGCTCCGCAAGTTTATCCACGCGCGCATCAGGAACCGCCACCACTCCGACATTCGGATCAATGGTGCAAAAAGGATAATTCGCGCAATCCACCTGCTTTTGGGTGAGCGCGCTAAACAACGTGGACTTCCCCACATTCGGAAGCCCGACAATACCGATGGATAAGGTTTTCATGTACGAATAAGGATACTAAAATTCATCGGTTTTGAGAAGAAGTGCTTTTAATTTTCTAGCGTTGCCATGACCCAAAAGACCGATGTAGGAACTGAGCGTCTCTGGTGTTGGATGTTCCGTAATTCGTTTCATCATCCGCCTTTTCGTTGCAGTCCGTAAAACGCGATGATCCGAAAAATGCACCCAACCAAGGAAGTCAACTCCCGAAGCGAGCGTTTTAACGAAAAGCTTGTCAGGATGTAATTCGAGCTTCAATTGGCTAAGAAACTCACCAATTTGAGGAATGAGCGCTTGCAGCCAATTCCGATTTTCTGAAAAAATCACAAAATCGTCGGCATATCGAATATAATATTTCGCTTTGAGCGTGTGTTTTACAAATTGGTCGAATTCATTCATATAGATATTCGCGAAAAGCTGTGAGGTGAGATTGCCGAGCGGTAAGCCCTTGCTCGAAACACCGCTGCAAAAACTTTGAATGACGCTCTCCAGCAACCACAAAATATCAACATCCGTAATATATTCCCGAAGAATACCGAGTAATATATCCTGATCGATGCTTGCAAAAAATTTCTGGATATCGCATTTCAAAATCCAACAGATTCTCGTATTATTTTTACTCACCTTGTACGTAAATGTGCGAAATCGCCGAAGCGCTTTATGCGTCCCCTTTCCGGCGCGGCAAGAATAAGAATCAGCAATGAATGTTTTGTCGAAAAATGGATACAAGATTCTGTGGACAGCGTGGTGTAAAAGACGATCGCGTACGAGAGCTTTGTGAATGCTCCGCGGCTTGGGATCGTGAACGAAAAACGCTTGATAAGACCCATGATGATAGGTATGATTGTTAAGATCGCTGTTCAATTCGGAAAGATTGCCCATCAGCTGAAGAGAAAATACCAAAACATCTGCCTTTGATCTTTTGCCGCGGACAAATTCTTTCCACGCCTCAAGCAGGTTTTCAACCTCGATAATATCTTCAAATGTATGGCTCAATTGAATTTTCATGCGAATGCTTCTTTTATGCTCCCCCCCCCCCTACGGAATTTTGCCCATCCTTCAGAAGTTTATTTCAGCATACAAGCTTTGGAATGAATTCGTAACTCATTTTCCGAAAAAATCGCGGTATACGCTCGGTGAAAAAATTGACTCTCTTTTTGTTGACACCATAGAGCTTCTTTTTACGGCAGGCTATTTGAGTAAAGAACAAAAGTTGCCCTATTTGCAACGAGCAAACGGTAAACTTGATTTGCTTAAATTCTTTTTGCAGATCGCGTGGGAATTGAAAGCGATCGACAATAAAAAATACATCGCGCTCTCAAAACAACTGGATGAGATCGGGAAAATGTTGGGTGGATGGATGCGCGGCATACAAAAAACTCCTCCCCGATAAATCGGGGAGGAGAATGAAGCGAGTTTCGGACAGCAGCGAAACGGTAGTTCTCATTCCACCTGTTCTCGAACCAATTGAGGTTCAGATTCCGCTTAGCGCCGTTCCAGCTGAGGTACGGGACGTTGCGGTTGCCATTCACGTTCCGCCAGACTGATTGTACAAAATATCGTCCATGCCATCACCCCTCGAATACTCTCGGGATTGTATCTCATTCGGGGCCTCGAAGCCCGCTAATATTCTGTACCAAGTAGCTTTATTTTTGAGAGATTAATAAACGGCGCTGAAAGAAGACGTATCCGCTTTCATTCTGCGTTTGTTAATCTGGAATTCGGCCGTCCAAAGCCGTGACCGTGGACATACGAACCTAATATCCAAAAACACCATACCAAGAAAGTTTGAAATTTAAAATGAAAACGGCCCCGACGTTATGTCGGGGCCGAAGGGTCCAAGGAATCAAAGGTCTTTATTGCAAAGAACCCAAGATTCCAAGAACCGAAGCTACTTGCGGACAGCAGCGAAACGGCAGCCCCCGCTCCACCTGAGCCCGAACCAATAGAGGCCCAGACGCCGCCCAGCGCCGTTCCAGCCGAGGCACGGGACGCGGCGGTGGCCAAGCACGCGCCGGCAGACGGATCCGAGAGCCACGATCGGGAATTCGCACTGGATATCGGGGTACTTCGCCCCGAAGGCCAGGAGTTCTTCGATCGTTGCGGGACGCAACCCCATCGTATCGAGTTCGCGAAGGATATCGTCCGACTCCATCGTGCAGTTGAGGTGCACGAGCTGGATTTCGACATTCACCACGCCCTCGCCCTTCACGGGGAAGCGCTTCGCGGTGATGTCATTGTTCACCCAGTCGTAGTGACCGGCGGCGATCATCTCGGCGAGGGAGAGGCCGTAGTTGACGGTGACAGAATGGAGATTGGAGTCGTTTGTGCCGCGCTGGGTGCCGGCCATGATCTCGACAAACTGGTCGAGCAAGGTATCGCCCTCGGGCGTCGCGAGCGAGTGAATGACTTCGTCAGACACGCCGCGGCGCCGCGCTTTCCCCACGAGGGTCTGAATGATCGACATCCCGACTCCCATACCGGAAATGATCGCGGATTTATCTTTCGTCACCATTGTCTTTCTCCTTATCTTTGGCCCACCCCTCACTTCGCCCCATGCGAAGCCCCAGGCTCGCCATTCAAGGTGCTGAGGAATAGTATAACAAATACAACGATGGTTGTCAAATCAAATACGCATGTGGTTTTCTTCGCGTTCATGCCCGCCAAATTGTTCGATAATCTGGGGCCGAGAGCTTGATCGTAAATTCAAACGGGATCAACTTCCCGAATCCCTGTCGGGTTGCGCCCGCTCGATACCGATTGAGAGCGCCATGCGCCCGAGCGTATCAGATTTCGCCCGCTGCGTCTATCGTTTGTTGATCTGGCGCCAGAGCCAGATCGCGGCAAAAACCCCCACAATGAACCAGACAATGAAGAACGCGCTGCCAAAAAGACCGGCCCAGCTCGCCCCCCAACCGCCCATCATGCTATAGCCAACATTTGCGACCATGAAATAAAAATTAGCGAATAATCATCCGACCCAATTCCGAATAACCGGAAATTGCCGGCAGATCGGAAGCCCCGCACACCATTTCTCAAGCCCCCAGTACCGCCCCGCGCGAAACGCCCCGAGAACGAACAGCGCAGCAATAAAGATGATGTGATCGTCCACGATATAGGCATGCGGCGCCACCACCGGAAACTGAAGGATGGGGAAATAATAGAGCAGCATCAAAACCGCACCCAATAGGGAACTCAACCGGACGCCGATCCCCAATATCAGCGAAATGCCCAACAGCGTCAGCCCCCATTCATTCACAAAATTCACGACCGGAATGATATCGGGGCTTGCGAACCACTGATAGAGCGCGGGAAATGTTTTGGCGGCTTTTAAATATCCGGCCGCCGACCACGCGGGATCCATGACTTTGGTGATTCCCGCATAAAAAAAGAACCATCCGAGCACGATCCGCAACGCGAACAGCGAATATTTTTGATATTGGTCCATATCCGTAATGATAGCACAACACGGAATACGCCTCGCTTCAAGATATCAACAGTGGCGATGGCCGCTCACGCCGCAAGCCACCCGCCGTCCACGACGAACGCCGCGCCGGTGATATAGCTCGCCTCTTCCGATGCGAGAAAAACAACGGCCGCCGATACCTCCTCGGGCCGGCCGATGCGCCCCAACGGAATGCGCTTCAATGTTTGTTTCATTTCCTCCTCCGGCATTTCTGCGGCCTGCATCATGGGCGTATCGATGGCTCCGGGCATGATCGCATTGACCGTGATGCCGAGCGGCGCCCACTCGATGGCGAGTGTTTCGGTCATGCCGACGATGCCGCCTTTGGACGCCGTGTAATGCGCGGCGCCCTCAAAACCCATGCCGATACCGCCCGACGCGATGGAAGAGATATTGATGATGCGCCCCCATTTGTTTTTCATCATTTCTTTTGCCGCGCGCTGTGCACACAAAAATTCCCCTTTCAAATTGATATGGATGGTGCGCTCCCATTCATCCTCGCTCATTTCAAGCGCGGGTTTGATGGTCAGGATTCCCGCATTATTGACCAGAATGTCGAGGCGGCCAAATTGCCGGATGACCTCATCGAACACCGCATCCACATCGGCCTTGTCCGACACGTCCATCTTGAAGCAGACAGCCTTTCCTCCGGCCGCTTCGATCTCCCGAACGACCGTAGAGCATTCGCCCGCATCGATATCGGTGATGACGACCGCCGCCCCTTGTCCGGCGAGCGCCAGCGCATGCGCCCGTCCCATCCCCCGCCGGCCACCGGTCACCAGCGCGACTTTTCCGTTCAATTCGAACATAGGTTTTTATTTAAACCACTCCTTTAATGTACGGGGCCAGCCCACAAGCAACAGCAACGCCAGAGGCGCTCCCCAGTTCGCCCACCGTTCGACAAAATCCCAGACCGGCTCCCCCACGATGGGGCGCATGAGTGCGGTCCAAAATCCCCAGAACGTCATCCAGAGAAGCGCGGCGCGAACCGGTTTCACTAACACAAGGATCGCAAGCAATACATCGAGGAGACCGATGGCGAACAACAGCTGGGCCGCCGACGCCGAATCGGAAATGCCGAATGTGGAAAACCATCCGATCCACTGCGCTTTCCCCTGCAGGGCGAAAACGCCGTGGCCCAAAAACTCGCCCGCGACCGCGATGCGCAGGACCCATTCGATGTATTTTGTGCTCATATTCTTTATCATACACCCTGCCGGTTTTTAGATATTCACCTTCCTTAATAACACCGCGTTCGCGGCAACAATGACCGTGCTTATGGACATAAGAAGCGCCGCAAGCGCTGGCTGAAGCATGATTCCCCATGGTGCCAAAATTCCGGCCGCAAGCGGCAATGCCGCAACATTGTATCCTGACGCCCAGAAAAGATTCTGGAGCATTTTGGTATAGGTCAGGCGCGACAACCGGATGATCTTCGGAATGTCGCGCGGGTCGTTCCGCACCAGAATGATGCCGGCCGATTCAATGGCGACATTGGTCCCCGCGCCGATGGCGATGCCGAGATCGGCCCGCACGAGCGCTGGCGCATCGTTGATGCCGTCGCCCACCATCGCAACGGTATAGCCCTTCGATTGCAGAACTTTCACTTTTTCCGATTTTTCATGCGGCAGGACCCGGGCAAAATAGTCGCCGATGCCGAGATCCGTTGCGACCCAGCGCGCAACGTCATCGGAATCGCCCGTGATCATCGCGACCGTGACTCCCATCGCCTTTAGATCACGAATGGCCTCGCGCGATTCTTCGCGGATCAGATCCGCCAAGGCGAACGCGCCCAAGAACTGCGTTTTAGCGAATACATAAATGATGGTTTTACCTTTCTTGTTTTCTTCGCGGATCTCGTGCGCGAGTTCGTCAGGCATGCGCACGGCGTGATCTTCCAGCAATGCTTCATTCCCCACGAAAATCACCTCGCCATCAAGAACCGCGCTCACCCCCTTTCCGGGGATACGCGAAAACTCGCGGACATCTTGAAGCGCAATGCCCGCTTCTTTTGCTTTCTTTTCGATCGCTTTTGAAATGAAGTGCTCCGAATGCGCGTCCACGGATGCCGCGAGGCGCAACAGGTCATTTTCGTTTTGCGTCCCCGCGCTCCAGATAGTGGTGACGCCGTACTCCCCTTTCGT
>JACOVJ010000055.1 GCA_016177385.1 Candidatus Niyogiibacteriota bacterium | reverse complement strand
TTGCCCACTCCAAAAGCTCCGAAACCGCCTCTTCGAAAAACTCGCCGAGCTTGATATCGGATGCCAACAATGCGCACGCCCTCTCATCGAGGCCGAATTCGCGCGCAAATCGTTCGCGCTTGGCCCACGGCATCTCGGGCAGCTCCATGCGGAGCTTATCGGGATTCAATTCCTCGTCCTCATACACGCGGAGCGGAGGCAAATCGGGTTCGGGAAAATACCGGTAATCGTGGGACGATTCCTTCAAGCGCTGGGAAAAGGTCTTATGCTTCACGTCGTCCCACCCGCGGGTTTCCTGCTTCAACTCTTTTCCGTCTGCGAGCGCCTCGGTTTGGCGCTCGATCTCGTATTCGATGGCCGCAAAAAGCGCGGCGAACGAATTGATATTTTTTACCTCGGTTTTCGTGCCCATATCGAGCGACACGTTCGCCTCAAGCCGCATCTCGCCTTTTTCGAGATTCGCCCGTGACGCACCCAAATACAAAAGCGCGCGGCGGAACTCCTCTGCGAATTCCTTTGCTTCCTCAGCGCTTGAAATATCGGGCTCGGTCACCATTTCCATCAATGGAATGCCGGCACGGTTAAAATCCACGAATGAGCGCGATGTTTCCCGTGATTTGGAAACGGCGTTTCCAAGCTCGGCGGGAAGTTCATGCAAAAGCCGTCCCGTATCCTCCTCAAGGTGGATGCGCCGAATACGGATGCGCTTGCCGGATACAAGCGTGATGCCGCCGCCGGCGATGAGCGGGTGTTCATACTGCGAGATCTGATACCCCTTGGGCAGGTCGGGGTAAAAATAATTTTTGCGGTCGAATTGAGAGTGCCGGTTCGCCTCGCCGCCGAGCGCCAAGCCGACTCTCAAGACATGCCTGACCGCTTCTTTATTGATGACCGGAAGCGTCCCCGGATGCCCCATGCACACGGGACACACGTTGATATTCGGATGTTTTTCCGACGGGTCGTTCGGCGATTCGCAGAACATCTTGCTCTTGGTCGCAAGCTCCGCATGGATCTCGAGCCCTATTGTCGGGTTTTTCTCCATTATGTTATATAGAATATACAGAAAATATGCTCTCGTACAGCGATCTTAAACGGGGTGTGACGTTCCGTTACGAAGGCGAGCCGTACCAAGTGGTTGGTTCGGATTTTTTGCGCATGCAGATGCGAAAACCGGTCATGCAGGTGCGGATGAAAAACCTCAAGAATGGCAGGGTTATCGAGCGCAATTTCCATCAAAATGAAAGTTTTGAGGAGATCGAGGTGGAGCGCTCTCCCATGGTCTTTCTGTATGGGCATCGCGGTCAGTTCACGTTCCACCCACCCGGAAAGCCGGCCGAACGGACCATACTCACGGAGGATGTCATCGGCGAAGGCGCAAAATATCTAAAATCCGACCTGTCCGTGGAATTCAAAAAAATCGGGGACGAAGTGATCGGCATCGAGATCCCGATCAAAGTGGATTATGGCGTCAAGGAGGCGCCGCCCACGGAAAAAGGCAACACGGCCCAAGGCGGCACCAAAGAAGTGGTGTTGGAGAACGGACTCGCGCTCCAAGTGCCGTTCTTCATCAATGCGGGCGATGTGGTCCGCTTGAACACCGAAACCGGCGAATATATCGAGCGTGTGGAAAAGCAGAAGTGATCACTCGCTCTCCGGCGTTCCGTGGGACTCGCCCCACGAGCAATAGTCGCATTTGGAATGCCGCGCAGGTATCGGCCCACGAAGGCACATAATCGCGTCCCGCAATTCCCGCTTGGCATTTTTGGTGTTTGTTTTGACCCGCTTCGGCTCCACCTCAAATTCAACCACCCCGTTTTCGCGGACCGCGCGGGGAAAATAATAGACGAGATATGCAAGCTCAGCCGTCGGATAGCCATTCGCCTCCAGCAGCAGCGTATACGCGTCCAGCTGTCCTTGATAAAAACTCTCTCCGCCCTCTTTGGGCGGATAGCCGCGCGTTTTGTAATCGAGCGGCATGTATCGCCCACCATCCACAACGCAGTCATCGAGCGCCCCCGATAATACGCCGCCGACCTCCGCGTCTTCATAGCGCAATCCGGTCCGCCAATTGCGCCATTTCTTCATCGTTTCGGCATCACTAAATAGCGCCCCCTTCACAACCTCACGGATTTCGGGCGGCAATTCGCCTCTTTTGCGCCACTCGTCGAAATATATTTTGATAACGCCGTCCATTCCGCCCGGAAGCGACGGGAAAATGCCGCTCGGCCGATGGATATTCTCGTTCATTTGCAGCCAAAAACACCGTGGACATTCGCGGAATAGATTCAAATTGGACGGCGACACTCGAATGGACTCCTTTGCTTTCGCCATGGCCCTATCCTAGCGCGCATTGCCCCGACCGCCAATCCGTGCAAGGATGAGCCGAATTCGACCCTTGAAAAAGGCACCCCGATGGTCGGCGCATTTTTCAGAAAACGAAAATGGGCGCTCTGGGCCTATGGCGGCGGAGTGGTCCTTCTGCTGTCGCTGTATTTTCAAGTTCACCTGCTCACCCTTCTTAACGATTGGTATGGCGGCTTCTACAACATCCTGCAGCAAGCCACGAAGCACTCGCTGGACGAGTTTTGGGCTGCGATCCTGCGCTTTGCATCCATCGCGACGCCCTACGTCCTTCTCGTAACGATCACGAACTATTTCTCGCGCCTGTACGCGATCCGCTGGCGCGAAGCGATCACCTTTTACCTCATTCCCAAGTGGCAGGAAGTTCCATTGGAAATACAGGTCGAGGGGATCAGTCAGCGTATCCAAGAAGACGCATACCGTTTTGCCCGTATTGTTGAAACACTGGGCATTCAAGTTATTCGCTCCATGATGCTCCTTGTCGCCTTTTTGCCCATCCTGTGGCAGCTGAGTAAGAGGGTGGATGCGCCTTTTATAACGGGCTACCCAACGCTTCACCTCATTGAAAGCTTGTCCGGTGAGACGGCCGCTACACTATACAAGTACGGGGAATTCGGCGCGACAACTCTTAACTACGTTCCCGGGTTGCTCGTCTGGGTGGCACTCATCGTCAGCGTCGGCGGGATGGTCATTTCATGGTTTGTCGGCATCAAACTGCCGGGCCTCGAATACAACAATCAAAAAGTCGAGGCGGCATTCCGGAAGAAACTCGTTCTCGGCGAAGACGAGCTGGAGCATCGCGGCACTCTTCCCTTGGTCGAACTCTTCACCGGAATCAAGTTCAATTACCATCGGCTATTCTTGCATTATGGATATTTTGACATTTGGGCCAACATTTTCTATCGCGTGATGGAGGTCGTCCCCTACCTCATTGCCGCACCCGCGCTCTTTTCGGGCATGATCATGCTCGGAGTTCTTGTCCAAATTTCTAATGCATTCGACAAAGTCCAGCAAAGCATGAGTTTATTCATAGACAACTGGACGACGGTCACCGAGCTTCGGAGTATTTGGAAACGCCTCCACGAGACCATCGCAAAACTCAAAGAATACGAGGTTCCGTCGCCATCCAGGTGACCAAAGTCAAAGCCCCTTTACAACTTCTGTGCAAAGGGGCTTTTCTTATGCCGCTTGATCGTTGAGACCGAATGCATCGTGGAATTTTTTTTCGTCAAATGGGAACGCGCCGCTACACTGCTGCGCGATCCATTGGGCGTCATCAAATGCGGTCGCAAGGCAGCTCGATGCGCCGGATGCGGGCGTGACATGAAAACGGATTCGATCGCCCTCGATCGTTCCTTGACCCTCGACGAATTTCCGCGCCCGGCAATCGATCAACTGCGGCCGAATGCCGCCCTCGCCATGCGCAAACCGCAGGTCGGAATATCGAAGCAAAGGAACAATTTTACGCGCCGCGCGCAAAAACAGCCGCTTGCCCATGACGGGAATGTGGTAACCCGCATTGCAAAGGGCAAAGCGCATTGTTTCGCCGCGCCCAAGGATTGTAACCAGTGCGGCAAGACCGCGAACGCTGATGAGGCGCGAACGGAGAAAATCGAACAGGGTTGAGGCGCGCCCGCGTTCGAGCAATGGTATCGCCCATGCCGTCGGCCCCCACCGCGTGATCGTGGGGTCGTGCACGACGGGATCGCCGTGCACAGCCGCAAAGGGAATGCCGAGGTACTGCATGGTGTATACTTTTCCATTCAATGTTGCGGGCGTTGTGTAAAAACCGCCGGCTACAGGTAGGAGCGCGAAATCCTTGGCGTATCCTATCGAATGCGCAAAAAGCAAGCTCTGCGGGCCGCACGCAACAATGACAACAGTGCAGGAAAAAATACCCTGATCGGTCGCGATACGAAAATGTGCTCCATCCCGCGTCACCGCACATGCGGCGGTATTCATCCAAACATCAATACCCGGTCGCGCTTTCGCGGCTTCGTGGACAAACGATTCCGAAAGAGCGTGATAATCAACGGCGCGTCCGTCGCGATAAAAAAGTGCGAATATCTTTTCATCGGGATCGCGTCCAAAAACGACATTCGGTTCAACGTCCAGGATCTCGTCCCGTTTCAATACGGTGAGATGCGGGAATTCGGCGCGTATGCGCCGATAGCGCCATTCGAGTGCTTCACATTCACGTTCCCCAACCGCCAGCATCATTTTTTGCACGCGTTTTCCCGCATGCGGCGCGTATCGCGCAAGATACTGCCGCACCAAATGCGCTCCATCGCGCGCGGCAAGAGCCTTTTCGGGCGAAAAATGCGCTTCGATCTCGCCCGAGTGCAGGGTCTGGCTGTTATGACGCGTATTTGAATTCAATTGAGCCACGCCGGACTCTTTTTCAATGAGCGCGATGCGCGGAATTGTAGTGAACTCGGCAAACGCGTAAAGGATCGCCGTTCCGGTAATGCCGCCGCCGATAATGACGACATCGTAGTCGGTATTCATCGCGTTCTCCCGATTTGGACGTTTCGCTTCCAAGTGCGATCTATCATACATTTTGCAAAAATTCAAGCCCCTTTGCAACTTCTGTGCAAAGGGGCTTTTTACTGATCGCTCGGGCTCATCATCGCGCTCTCTCCCGCAATTCTGAGGAGACGACCGAGAGCGGGCTTGGATAACGCTCGGAGGCATCGAGAACGGCCTTGGCAAGGTCTTCATCGCCATCGTAGCGCTCGAACGTTCCGGACATCGTTCCGCTGTCGAGATATCCGCGCGCAATGGCACGGTACTCAACGCGGTTCTCGCGAACCACGATGAATGCGATGACATAGACCTCGGTCACGCGCTCGCCCTTGACCGTGTTTACTTCCGCAGTCGGCGAATAGGCATAGACGATGACCCCGGAATGCCGAGAATCGTTATTGGCTCGCGGTTTCTCGCGGGTCAACTCGAAGCCCGCGTAGTTGAGGTTCCGCGAGAATTGCGTCGTTTCGAGCACCCATGGAAATTGCTTGAGCCACGCGCGCGACCCAAACAGCGCGTTGTACGCCGCCTCCTGCCGCTCCGCCTCGGATCCGAAAAATCCGCATGCTAGTGTATGCGGCGCAGCAACGAGCACCATCAGAACAGCAAACACGAGCGTTCTCATAGGACCTCTTTATATGAAAAAGAACTGCGTGACCGCACTCCTTCACGGTCAAAAGGTATTATATCAAATTGGCTGAAAAAGTCAACTGCCGCGGGCTTTAGCCCGCGGCAGTTGACAAACCGGCGATTTCTGTATTAAATATGATGGAAATGCTCATTGCAGCCGCCTAAATCGAAAGGAGGGACGATGGAAAATTCCTTTTCAGTTCGCACGCTCGTTCCGGCAAATCCGGCCAACGACAAAGGCCAGCGCACGTGGACATGGGATTCATTCGGCCGCTACACCACTGTTTACCGTCGGCGCAAGGGCGAAGAATTCGGCGGACATTTCCACAAAGGCGATGATCCGGCGAAAAATCCCGAACTTTTCTTGCTTCTTTCGGGGGCTGTTTTGGTAAAACTTGTCGACAAAGATGGGCGGGTTTCAGAAGAGTTCCTGAACGCCTCCGGAGGACCGGTTGAACTCGTTATCCATCCGTGGATTTTCCACGAGGTAAAGGCGCTCGAGGATTGCGTCTTCATCGAGGATCGTGGCCCTTCAAAATTCGATCCGGACCGGCCGGACACCTACCCGGTATCTGAATTCCCAGAGCATCGCTTGTGCGCTGACGCGAATCCTCGTTAAACTTATTAGACATCTTGTTAGACACCGGGTGTCTAACATTTTGAGCGGGAACTCCACGAGAAAAAATACAGAGAATGCCGTCCCGCCTTTAAAATGG
>JACOVJ010000053.1 GCA_016177385.1 Candidatus Niyogiibacteriota bacterium | reverse complement strand
GGCAAGCGATATACGGCCGAACAGCGATACGCTGAATCGCCGCGACGCCGCAGACGCCTCTTTCGATGCAATAAGAAAATAGCCTTTTTTCCGGAGCGTAGCCGCGAGCGCGAATTTGTCAGCCGCCTCTTCGCGGCCCTCAATCTCCTCGCCCGTCACTTTTTTTGCGCGATAAGAAAATAGGGACATAGGAAAAGAGTGTGAATGATCATTTCAGTATACCGCATTTTGCGCACATCTGCGTTCATTGAACCTCCATACGTTTAACTTCTGCTATAGCAGAAGTTAAACGTATTACGCGTGAATACTAAAGTGGCGGCGAAATACTGAATCGTTTTCAATGGCATCTGTAATTACATACAAGACCTCTTTTCCCAAATGAAAATCCGCCTTTAACAACGTGATAACATCCTCGCAATCGTAGGGAAACAGCCACACGCTGTCCTGCACCCGCACAAACCCGATCTGAAAAAGCGAATGACGAATCTGCTCGCGAACCCTTTTCTTTTTCTCTGCAATATCGAAAATCAACATGCGCCATTTGCCGTCCCAACGCTTTGGCTTTCGCAGAGAAAAATCTCGAATTTCCAACGCGCGTAAAATCCTCTCGCCTTCGGGAGTCAATTGGAGCAATCCGTTTTGATAGGCAAGTAACCCTCTCCGGATGAGCCGATTACGGGAATTGATAATGAATTCTTTTTGTCGTTTTACCGGTATCATCCCAAGTCGAGCCATCGCGCCCAGGGCGTTCGGCGCGATGGCGGCAACGCCCAAAACCCCGGCCGTTGCAACAACACCAAGAATTATTTTCTTTAAATTGGCCCGACGAATTTTCCTTCTATGTTCCGCTTCTAGTTTCCCCATACGTTTAATATATGCTATAGCATAAGTTTAACGTAGTGCTACCCCTTAGCAAAACTTGAATCATGTTCTCGTCTATGCTATGCGGTATTTCGACTCCCCTTTTTCTTTCATTGTCCCTACGCCCCGTGACACTTTTTATATTTCCCCGCCCTTCGATTTGCCGCATGATTGCATAGCGCCCTCATTCGCTCGTTACGCGCAAGGTCTCTTCGAGCGACGTGATTCCTTGCGCCGCTTTGATGATGCCGTCCTCGAACATGGTGATCATTCCCTCTTTTCGCGCTTGCGCTTCGATCTCATCGGACGTGGCATGGCGCACGACCATATCTTTGATGGCGTCCGACATCGGCAAGACCTCATAAATGCTGATGCGATCCTGATACCCGTCCGGACACTCGGATGATTCTTCGGGCCGGTAAAACTTCACGTCTTTCCATGTCGCCTTGGGTTCCACAATCTTTTCGCGGCGCAAAATTTCAAGCAACCGATCAGGATCCAACCCCTCGCCCAAGGCGCGCACCTCATCGGGCGAAAGCGTGTAGGGCTTTTTGCTCTTGCAGAGCCGCCGCACCAGACGCTGGGCAATGATGAGGTTCACGGTGGACCCGATCAAAAACGGCTCCACTTCCATTTCAAGAAGCCGCGGCAGAGCGCCCGACGCCGAATTCGTATGCAGGGTCGAGAGCACCACATGGCCCGTCAGCGCGGCGTTCACCGCCAGGGACGCCGTTTCGTTGTCGCGGATCTCGCCGACCATGACGATATCGGGGTCCTGGCGCAACAAACTCCGCAGACCGTTCGCGAATGTGTAGCCGATATCCGGCCGCACTTGGGATTGATTGACGCGCGGGATCCGGTATTCGATCGGGTCTTCGATCGTCGAGATATTCACGCCCGGGATGTTCAATATCTCAATCAATGTATAGAGCGTGGTGGTCTTGCCGCAACCCGTCGGGCCCGTTGCAAGCACCATGCCGGTCGGCTTTCGGATCGCGCGCTGGATGTGTTCGAGCCCCTCGCCGCGAAATCCGAGTCCTTCGAGCGTGAACCCGCGCGCATTTTCCAAGAGCAAACGCAGGACCGCTTTTTCGCCGTCATAGATCGGAAGGATGGACACGCGGAACGATACGCGCGCCTCATCCGATTCCATCCGGAATCGCCCGTCCTGCGGCAGGCGGTGCTCGTCGAGTTTGAGGTTCGCGAGTACTTTGATCCGCGCGATGATGCCGGGCGCGATCTGCTTGGGCAGGACCATTGCATCGCGCAATATCCCGTCGATGCGATAGCGCACCAGCACTTCTTTTTCCGTGGGCTCGATATGGATATCGGACGCATGCTGGACAATGGCGTGGCGCAGGAGCGTGTCCACGATACGGATCGTCGGGAGTTCCTCGGCGATCTTTTTCAAATCTTCTTCCTCCACTAATTTTCCTTCTTCGGTGATCGCTTTCAATTCGCCGGTTTCTTTTTTGATGATCTCGCCGAATTCCGCTTCCAAACTTTTCTGATACTGACGCAAAACATTCTGGACGGACTCGCGGCTAGTTAGGCGCGCTTTGATCTTGAGATTCGATTTTTTCTTGATGAATTCAATCGCTTCCAGGTCGTCCGGATCAAGCATGGCGACCTCGAGCGTATCGCCGGTTTTGCGGTACGGAACGATGTTATGGTTGCGCGCGATCGGTTCGGGAATGAGCGCTAATACCGCCGGATCCACTTTTTCGGTTTCTAAATTAACGAATGGAAATCCTAAAATATATCCGTGCAGCCGCCGCAGGTCATCTTCGGTGATCTTCTTTGCCTCCACCAAAAGATCGCCCAAATACCGGCCGGACTCGGCGGCCTGCTCGGCGAAAGCATCCAGTTCTTTTTTTGAAACAATGCCCGAATCGAGCAAAAAAAGTTTCAGCCGTTCGGGATCGATCTGCATCATGCCGTCCTAGGAGACCATTTCCTTAATGCGCAGCGCGACCTCTTCGAGCGAATATTCGGCTTTCACGAGAAAATATTTGACCCCGAGTTCGGTCATGCGCTGGATGTCCTGCTTCCCTTCCAAATTCGTGAGCACCACGACCGGAATGGACGCGAGCTCGGGCTTTTCCCGGATCGCCTCCATGACCTCGAATCCAGATTTGCGGGGCAAAATGATATCGAGCACGATCAGGTCGGGCTT
>JACOVJ010000058.1 GCA_016177385.1 Candidatus Niyogiibacteriota bacterium | reverse complement strand
TCGCGATTCGAGGTCAAGCACATTGAAGTTCCATGGCTGATTGGATGCGTAGAACTTTTTCAGGATCCCGATGCCCTGCTCGCGGTACATTTTTTCCTCTTCCGGTGAACTCCACGTGGTTTTAGGCGCATAGTCCGCCCAGCCCGACAAATAGTAATTGAGCGTTTCATCCAGCGTGGGGTACAGGGGGTCGCGCGAAAACAGATATTTAAGCGAGCTATGCAAGAGCGTGCCGAATACGGCCTCCTTGGACTTGGGGACGCGGATCCTGTCGATTTCGGCAAACTTATACTTCAGAGGACAGGTCTGGTAGGTTTCGAGCCCTGTGTAGGAAATACGCATTCAATTATCTTAACGAAAAACCACCGGATGCAAAATCCGGTGAAAAGGGTAGTCCTTATCTGGTTCCTAAGGACTATCCTTAGGGAAGCGCGCTGTACAACGTCGCACAACATACATTTACCGACCCATTCTGCGCTTCTATTTTGAAAAGAGGTTTCCCCCGCCTTTTAGCGAGAAAAAGAAGTTCCTGAACGGTTCCCACAGGAATTCACGGATGACACCACTCCAGAGAGTATTCCCTATAGCTACGATCGGACCCTGCAGCCACTCATTCCATGCAAATGATAAGGCGCGCCCGACGAATCCGAAGTTTTCCTGCAGCATTTTATTTTCAAATAATGCGGAGAGTGAAACCCCAAGCAAGCTCAGGATCACCACCAGCAAAACTAAAATGACAATGAGTTGTAGAAATCCTTGTTCGCGTCGCAGGGTCTCCCCTTTTGTGTTCATAAAAATTTTAGAGATACGCCAATGGGTTCAAATAACCGCCGAACGGAAGAAATTCGCAGGTGCTCCGGGATGAGCGCGACGGGCCGAACCGCACGGTGCTCGCGTCATACACCGTAAAATGCAGATGGGCGCCCGCGGGCCCAGCCGGGACCGTGTAGCCCGAGTATCCGGAATATGCGATGATCTCTCCCCTCTTTATGGTATCACCTTTCGAGACTTTAATGAGCGATAAATGTGCATAAAGCGTCGCAAAATTATTCGGATGGCGCACCAAAACCCATTTGCCGTAGGATAAACACCGCAGGAATGCATCCGTGTCGCCGGTCTCCCACACAACCCCGTCATCGGCAGCCAGAACCCGGGTCCCCGAACGCGCGCGAATGTCGATGCCGTTATGCGGTTTGCCGTCATACAGGATCTGCGCATAGGGCGTATTCCCGAAACTCTGCGTCAGGACCGCTCCGACGATCGGCCACGATAAAACGCCGGAACGCGCAATAGGCAGCGCCGAAGGATCGATCAATTTTCGGAGTTCGTTTTCCGTTGCCTCGATCTCGGCGGCCAGCGTCGCGCGCAACTCCTCACGCTCGCGCAATTGGGCCTCGAACGCGGCCTCGCGACTCTTTGTCTGCGTCAAGAGCACGCTTTTTTCTTTTTTGGTATTTTCTTCGATTATTTTCTGATCGGTCAACTCTCGGCGCAATACGACAAGCGACCGGCGCTCCTGATCGCGCAGGGCGACCTCTGCGGCAAGATTCTCCCGCACGGCTTTCAGGTAATCAAGTTCGCGTTCCACGGAACCGCCCAGATCCTGAACGTTTTCGAGATCGCCAAAAAACGAGGAGAGCGTTGCATGCGCGAGCAAGACCGCGAAGAGCGATTGGGACTCGCGCTCATAGAGCGTGCGGAGTAGTTCGGCCAATGCACGCCGCAATCCGCCGATTTGACCCTCTTTTTCGTGGATCGCGATATCCAACTCTTCAAGCCGCAGTTCTGTCGCCTCGACGCGGCGCTGGGTGATGCGGATGTCGCCCGAAAGCGACGCGATCGCGGCATTCGTCGCCTTGACCTGGTTGGATAAGGTCTTGGCTTCGGCTCCCACCTTGTCGATCTCTTTTTGATAACCCGCGATCTCCTTTTCCAATTCGCCGATCTGCTGGTTTTTCTCGGCAATGCGATTCCGCAATTGCTCGACGGGCGACAATGGAACGATGGTCTCGACGGTCGATGTCGCCGTAGGGTCGGTCGTTGTCGCTTCCTCGGCCCCGACCACACCAGCCGACACCAACACCGCGATGAATCCGAAAGAGAGAATGGTCGCCCGATTATGAACTATGAATGATCGCATGGTCGATACGTTCGAGTGTTTCCCTCTTCCCCAATACGTAGGCAAGCTCAAAAGGTCCCGGTGAATTTTTCTCACCGGAAAGCGCGACGCGAAGCGGCCACAAAACCGCTCCTCTGCCCTCGGCCTCGGCATAGGGCCGGAGCGCGGCTTCGATGGAGGAAGAATTCCAATCGTCGAGTGCGGAAAGTTTTTCGCGGACCGCTGTAAGGTGGCGGTATACATCGGCCCGCTCCTCCTCCCCTTTCCAGCGTAAAAGCTCCGGATCATAATCCGGGATCTCCCATGCCCAGCGCGCGGCGTCCGAAATGGACGCCAAGGTCGTCAATCGCTCCCGCACGAGCGCGACGACCCGTTCCCAGCGCTCGGAGTCCGCATCAATGGCGTCGGCCCACTGCGACGCAAAAAACGTAAGGTCTTGGGCGAGTTTTTCCGGCGCCCGCCGGCGGATATACTCGCGATTCAGCCAATTCAGTTTTTCGATATCGAATATCGCGCCGGCTTTCCCGACGCGCTCGAGCCCGAAATCGCGGATCAAATCGTCGAGCGCAAAAACATCCGTGTCACCCGGCGGGTGCCACCCCAAGAGCGCCATAAAATTTATGAGCGCCTCCGGAAGATATCCTTGCTCACGGTATTCCAAGAGCGACGTCGGGCCATGACGCTTCGAGAGCTTGGAGCGATCGGGACCTAATACCAGCGGTAAATGGGCATATGCCGGCGGCTCGAACTCGAGCGCAGACTGAAGCAATAATTGCTTCGGGGTATTCGAAATGTGGTCCTCCCCGCGGATCACATGACTGATCTTCATGTCGGCGTCGTCAATAACGACCGCAAAGTTGTAAAGCGGCGTCCGGAAATCCTTTGCAACGGAAAAATCGCCAATGGAATCGGACCGCGTGCGGATCTCGCCGCGGATCGCATCTCGAAAAACGATTTCCCCCTCTCGATTGTTTTTGAACCGCAACACGCCCGCCCCTTTGACGGGCTTTCCGGAATCCCGGAATTCACATTGATGGATCGGCGGCGCCTTGGCCTCGCTCTGATGGGCGCGCTCGGCTCCCAACTCCTCCATCGTGTGCGGACACCAGTAAATAGCGCCATCGCCCTCGAGCTTGCGCAACCGCTGCTCGTAAAGATCCGTCCGCTCGGATTGACGGTAAAATTCATCCCATGTCAAACCGAGCCACTCGAGGGCGGCCTTGACCTCGTCCTCGTACCGCGCTTCCGAGCGCTCCACGTCGGTATCCTCGATCCGGAGGATGAATGCGCCGCCGCATTTGCGCGCATAGACAAAATTAAAGAGCGCGGACCGCGCCGTCCCGATGTGCAAGGGCCCCGTCGGCGACGGAGCAATGCGGGTTCTGACCTTAGAATGACTCATACTATATATAGTATAACAATATGACACACTAAATATGCAGGCGGGATGCTGATTTTCGTTGATTTGCAGAGCGACGCTGAAAATCAAGGAGTTTTGAAGCGAAATTAGCGGTCGGAAAATCCCGACCGGAGCGGAGCGAAGAGAGGGAGGAACGGGAACCGCGTTAAAATTTCGCGCGCAAAATGACTATGATTTTCGCGGCGCGGCGCACCATCATAAGAAAATCAGCATCCCGCCTGCATCGCTAATTACTCCGCATGTTCAAGTGCCAACGTAACGATCTCTTTGGCAAGGACCGCCGCGGCCTCCGGCCGCGCAAAGGCCTTGGCGGCCTGGCGCATGGTTTCCTGCCGTGCCGCGTCCTGAATGATCTTCCGGATCTCGGTCAGCAATACGGACGGCGTTAAATTGGATTCTTCGATGACAAGTGCGGCGCCGGAGCGCGCGTAGGCATATGCATTTTTGCGCTGGTGATCAGCGGCCGCCTCCGGAAGCGGAATGAGGATCGCCGGTTTGCCCCATGCCGCGGCCTCAAAGATCGCGCCCGCGCCCGCGCGCGACACAATGACCGTCGTGACCAGCGCGGCATTACGCAATTCTCCCTCGTCGAGCGAGCCGAATAAGCGATAGCGCTCCCGGTATTCATGCCCCTCAAGGATCGTGGATGATTGCTTCGCGATCGTTCCCTCGTTTTTCTCCCCGCATTGATGGATCACGCGCGCGTCATTGAGCAGGTCTTTAAGGATCGCAAGGATCGCATTATTGATGCGTTCCGACCCTTGCGAACCCCCCAGCACCAAGACCGTGGGCGCGAGCGTCGCTCCGAAAATGACCGCCGCCTCTTCCAGATTCCCGCCCAAGATCTCGGACCGGACGGGGTTGCCGATGAGCGCGGTCGTTTCTTTGGGAAAAAATTCGGCGGCTTCCGGAAATGCGATCGCGATCCGGCGCGCGAACCGCGCCGCCCACCGGTTCACGCGCCCAGGGACCGTATCGGATTCGTGGATCACCACAGGAATACCTAAGAGGCGCGCAGCGACGAGCGCCGGAAAGCTGGCATACCCGCCTTTGGCGAACACCACGTCCGGGACCTCGAATAACACCCGCCACAACGCCGCCGCCATGCCGGCCGCGGTTTTAAAAAAATCGGTAAAATTCAAAATTGAAAAATACCGGCGCACTTTGCCGGCCGGTATCCGGTGATATCGGATGCCAATCTGGCGCAGCGCCTCGGCATCGAACGGCTGGTCCGACAAATACACCAGATCCATTTCCACGATGCCCTCGGCTTCGGCCAGTTTTTTGAGTGAACGCGCGACGGCCAAGATCGGATAAAAATGTCCGCCTGTGCCGCCGCCGGTAAGGAGGATCCTCATACGAATTTAAATCGTGGTCCGGTGTCTCGAAACATTGAGTAAAATCCCGACGCCCACTAACGTTATGGCGAGCGACGAGCCGCCGTGGCTGATGAACGGGAGCGTAATGCCGGTGAGCGGTACGATCCCCACGAGCGCTCCCATATTGATGAACGCCTGGACTGTAATCAATATACCAACCCCCAAGCCCAGGAGTCGAGCGAACGGGTCCCGGACGCGGAATACCACGAGAACCACGCGCCATAAAAAAGCCAAAAATAAGAGGACGAGCGCGGCCGCGCCGGCGAATCCGAATTCCTCGCCGATGACCGCGAAGATCGCATCCCCCATGGGCTCGGGCAAATAGGAGAATTTCTGAGTGCTCTGGCCGAATCCCCTTCCCCATGACCCCCCGCTGCCGAATGCGATGGCGGCCTGGCGCACCTGATAACCGGCGCCCTGCGGATCGAACGAAGGGTCAACAAACACCAAGACCCGGTCAAGCGCGTAGGGCCGGAGCAGGACCCCGATGATAAGAAACACGGCCACGGCGAGCCCCACAAGCCCGACATGGCGCAACTGGCCGCCACCCGCATAAAAAAGCGCGGTCCCGGTCAGAAGAATGACACCGAGTGTCCCGATATCGGGCTGGCGGATGAAAAGCGCTCCTAAGGCAGCCACCATGCCGAGCAACGAGAGGACGCCGAATTCGGCCGAACGGTACCCTCCATTCCGCGACGCCAGCCACGCCGCAAGATAAATGATGAATCCGATCTTTAAGAGTTCGGCGGGCTGGAAAAAGAGCGGACCGGCGGCGATCCAGCGATAGGCGCCCCCCGATTGGAATCCGATACCCGGAACGAAAACCGCAAGCGAAATAACAAACGCAATGATAAAGATCCCCGATGCTGCTCTACGCAGCCATGCCATCGGGATGCGGTCCGCAACGACGAGTCCGGCAATGCCGACGCCGAGCGCGAATAGAAATTGGCGCGTCAAAACGCCGATCGGGGATCTCGCATCATCCAGGAGCCCGAGCGAAGCGGAAACCAGTGCAAAAAATCCCATCGCGATAAGGACCACCGAAAGTCCAGCGAGTACCCAATCGCGGCTCCCGCCGCTCGGTGAATTCCTGTCAACATTCATGTATTCGAACGCCGCAATGCGCGGCCGGAAAGGTCGCGCGTGATCTCCCCGTCCGCGATCGCGGCGACGCCATTAATGAAGACCCATTGTATCCCGCTAGAAAATACCCGCGCCTCGACGTAATCCGAACGGTCGCGGATCGTCTCGGGATCGAAGATAACGATATCCGCCGCCATGCCGGGCCGGATCCATCCGCGTTTGCGCAGTCCCAGGATCGTCGCGGGAAGGCCGGTCATTTTCTGGATCATGTCTTTCCACGCCACGCTCCGGCGTTCTTTAACAAACAGGTTGATCGCGCGCGGGAACGCGCCGAAGGAACGCGGATGCGGAAGGTCGTTGGGCCGGCGCGTCTCCCCCTGCCCAACACCGTCGGATGCCACGGCGGCATAGGGTTGCATAAGGGCCTCGGCCATACCGTCCTCGGAGATCGCCTCGTTGAAAACGGAAACATGCAATTGATTCGTCCGGAGCAATTCCAACATTACCTCCTCTGCGGCACTCTCGGCCCTCGATGCTAACTGGGCGATCGTATGGCCGACCGCACCCACATCATGCAGCGTGGATGCGATGACCATGCGATCGTAATGCAGGGTCAGAGCACGCAGCGCATCCGCGATCGCCGTGCGCATGGCGGGATTTTCGAGCCGTGCAAGAATGTGCGCGCGCCCGCCCTCGAGCGCCCATTCCGGCAGCAACATGTATAAATTCGAACCCGTGCGCGTGTACGGAAATACATCGATCGTCAGCGAAACGCCGCCGGAACGCGCATTTTCAATGACATCGAGCGCCGATCGGCCCAAGGGCCACGACTTGCGGCCGAGCGCCTTGAAATGGGAAATATGGCCGGTAGCGCCCGTTTCGCGCAACGCCCCCGCGATACGCGAAACCGCGGCGGTGATTCCGGCGCCCTCGTCCGATAAATGGTGGGTGGTAAGTGCATTCGCATGGCGGACCGACGCAAAAAGCGTTTCGAGTTCATCATGCTCCGCCGACAGGCCAAAACTGCGGCCGAGTCCCGTGGATAATCCGAAAGCGCCCTCGTCAAGAGATCGGCGTAGGAGCGCGTCCATGGCGGCGATCGCGTCGGGCGTTGCCGGCTTGGTGATATCCATCCGGACCGCGCGGCGCAAGGTCCCGTGACCGACCAGTGTCGCCACATTCACTCCCAGCGGCACGGCGTCCTGCGCTCCCAGCAGCTCGCCAACCCCCTGCCAATTGATGTTGATGCGGGATATGTCGGTCCACTTTTGGATCCCCTCGATGTCGGACGCCGTTACAAGCGGGGCGAGCGACGTCCCGCAATTGCCGCCGACAATGGTCGTGATCCCTTGCGTGATCAAACTCTCTTGGCGCGGCTCGTCGAACAGCGTCCAGTGCGTATCGGAATGATTCGTCAGATCAATAAAACCGGGCGCCACGTACCGGTTTGATGCGTCCACCTCGGTGAGTCCCACCGCGCCCTTGATATTCCCGACCGCGCGGATCGTGTCGTCGTCAATACCGATGTCCGCTTGCACGGGCGCCTGGCCCGTGCCGTCGAACACCAATCCATTCCGGATGACAATGCTATACGACCGAGGCATTTTTTTATTATACCCCGTTAGTACAAAATGGCATTGCGAGCCGCAAACGCAATAGAGATGCGGCCAAGCCGCATCTGCAAATCAAAGCACGATAAAAAAAACCGCCGCAAACGATACCGCGGCCGCCGCCGCGAATGGCAGATACGAAAGCCACTGCCTCGGTTCAAACCGGCGTTTCAATGCCTCAACACATCCGATCGCGCACCCGAACGCCAGAACCAATTTCCATGACGGCAGGCCCGAAACCGCGCCCGCGAGAAATCCGATCAGAAGCGCCTCCGCGTACCAGCGAAATAGGACCGCCGCCAGCAAAAGTCCTGCCCATACGGTAACGCTCGGCGCGATCCAAAACCCGACAAGGATCAGCGCATCTGCGGCAAACCGCGGCGCGATTTTCCGCCATGCGCTGTTATTCGACGACATAGACATCGAGCAGAGACCGCACATTCAGGGGCTGGCGGATGCGCGCCTCTTTGATCGCCGACGAGGTCTCGCCAACGATCCGGGCGACCACGCCAACAACATAACGATGCGTTCCGACCGTTAAAACGCGCTCTCCTTCCGCGACCGGAAATTCCCGCGGCAAGCGGATCCAGAGCTCGCGATTGCCGGCCCCGACCGCGGTCACTGCGGTTTTTGAGCCCTCAAGGACAACATCGTATTCCCGGCCGAAACTCGTTGGTGAAATGACGCGGCTGGAATCCCAAAATACTTCGCTCACCCGCCCGATAAAAATTCCGTCGGCGGTCACGGCCATGTCCAGCCGCACGCCGTCGCGCTCACCGCGGTCAATGATGATCTGGTCGTATGGAATGGATGGCGGCCGGAAAATAACGGCGGCCCGCATCGGAAAAACCCCGCGTTCCGGTTCTCTACTGGCTTGAAGCGGCGCTTGAACGCCGGAATAACGCCCCCAAACCCAAGGACTGCCGAGAGCGAACGCGCCCGCCGCATACCGGATCTTCGAAAATAAAAATGCCGCGGTCGTCCGCTCCAGCACGGGTCCGGAGAAAAAGAGGACCGCCACCGTGACCCCGAGAACGCAAAAAAATCCGATGATGGAAAAAGGATGGCGCGTCATTCCGGAGAAACGGCTTCCTCATGTTCGACCAGTATGGTCCGGAAATCCTGAATGTTCTCGACGATCATTCCGCAACCGCGTACGACCGCAGTCGTCGGATCTTCTGCGATCCGGGTCGGGATCTTGACTTCCTGCTCGATCAACCCCGCAAGTCCCCGTAACTGCGCCCCGCCCCCGACCATCCACACTCCTCGCCGCACGATATCGGATACAAGTTCGGGCGGCGTATCCTCCACGACATCCTTAACACCAGCAATGATGGCCCGGACGGTCTTTGCGATCGCGACACGCACATCCCCATCGGTCAGGCGGACCTCGCGTGGCAAACCGGTCACTAAGTCGCGTCCGCGCACCACGCTGTCGAATGTCTCATCGAGTTTGGATGCCGCGCCGATGGAGATCTTCAATTCTTCCGCGGTTTTTTCCCCCAACAACAATTTATACTCGTCGCGCACATAATTGACGATGTCGCTATTGAGCCGGTCGCCGGCAAGCCGCAGATTCAAACTCGAAACAATACCGCCGAGCGACATGACCGCGATGTCGGTCGTTCCGCCGCCGATATCCATGACCATGGTGCCAATGGGCTCCTCCACCGGGAGCCGCAGGCCGATGGCGGCGGCCATGGGCTCTTCCACCAGATACGCCTCGGATGCGCCGGCGTTTTTCACGGCATCGCGCACGGCCCGCCTCTCCACTTCCGTGATGCCCGACGGGATGCCGATCACCACCCGTGGACGCGCAAAAAATCCGGCCCGCGGATGATGGACCTTTTTAATGAAATACGCGAGCATTTCCTGCGTCACCTCGAAATCGGAAATGACCCCTTCTTGTAACGGTCGGATGATCGAAATATGCGGCGGGGTCCGCCCCATCATTTTTTTTGCCTCGTTGCCGATGGCGACCACCTGTCCGGTTTTCTGGTTCACCGCGACCACGGACGGCTCATTGATGATGATCCCCGCCCCATGAACATAAACGAGGACGTTCGCAGTCCCCAGATCGATCGCGGTATCGTGCGAAAACGCGCTGAATAATTTACCGAACATGAAATGATGTCCGAATGCGGTCCGCGCTCTCCGCCGGCGTCAGAAGCTCTGCATCCCGGCTATCGCGCGCTTTTATTTCGAGGCGCCCGCAGAGGGCGGTTTTTGCTGACGCAACAATACGCCATCCGATCCCGATGAGATCCGCATCCGCGAGCTTTTCGCCCGGCGTCGCGTCCGCGCGATCATCATACAAAATATCGAATCCGTGCTCCGTGAAATGCTCGTAGGCGGCATCCGCCTGCTCCTCTCCGCCCGGCAACGCGACCAGATGCGCCTCGAAGGGCGCCGCTTCTTTCGGCCATCGGATACCGGCGTCATCGTGATTCAACTCAACGATCGCGCCCATCGCACGCGACGGCCCGATGCCGTACGATCCCATAACGACCAACTGTTCCTTTCCGGAGGAATCTTTGTAGACCAAATTCGCGGCTTCGGAAAATTTCGTGCCAAGCCGGAAAATATTGCCGACCTCGATGCCGTTCGATTCCTCGATCTTCCCCTTCTGACACTTCGGGCAACCATCGCCCGAGGAAACCTTGGCGACCTCCTTATTTTGCGCAAAATCGCATTTCGCGCAGTAAAAGATCGTGTCCTCGCCGACGGGTGTTAACACCTGAAATTCGTGGGTGAATTCCTTGGTAAAATCGCCGCCGGCGGCCTCCACCACTGTTACCGGCAATCCCAGCCGCGAAAAAATCTTTTTATAGGCATCGCTGACCACCCAGTAGAACCGCTCAAGGTCTTTGATATCCGCATGAAAACTATAAAGGTCTTTCATCACGAATTCCTTGCCGCGGATGAGCCCAAACCGCGCTCTCGGTTCATCGCGGAACTTGGTCTGAATCTGATAGAGCGCCTGCGGCAGGTCGCGGAACGACTGGATGCGGCGCGCCAGGATCGGCGTCAGCACCTCTTCGTGCGTGAATCCCAATCCATATTCCTGTCCGGACGAATCCGCAGATTTATACAATACGGGCACATTCCACCGGCCGGTCGCCTCCCAGTATTTTTTCGGGATGAGCGCGGGCAGGAGCAATTCCGACGCGCCGATCGCGTTCATTTCTTCGCGGATAACGCGGTTGATCCTGTCGAGCACCCGCAATCCCAATGGTAAAAACGCGTACACGCCCGCGCCGATCTTTTCAATAAAACCGCCGCGATGCAAAAATCGCGCATTCGCGCTTTCCTCATCGCGCGGCCATTCTTTTTGGGTACGGATGAAAAATTGTGTGAATCGCATGCTCTTTCGCGCTCGCGCTTCATTTTTTCTCGACACGCTCGTCCCGCCAGCGGCGGGACTTGCTCGGTCCTCGGCGTTTTGTTTTTTGGCTCGCTTCGCGCAATTTTAGCCAAAAAACACTATGCAAAACGCCTGCGGATGGTCTCGAAAAAAGAATCGCTTGCGCGAACGTTTTAAAAACCATAACGTCTTCTGCTTCGCGCGTCTACAATCTCAGCCGAATATCGTAATACGTGATCACGACCATCAGCAGTATCAAAATAGCAAATCCCAGGCCGTTGGCAAACCGTGTGATGGCGGCGCTGGCCGCGCGCCCCCGCACCCCCTCAATCGCAAGAAAGAACAGCCGCCCGCCGTCGAGCCCGGGGAACGGAATGAGATTCACGATGGCGAGATTGACCGACAGGATCGCGATAAGCGTCAAAAAATACGCGAATCCGAAATCCGCCGTATTCGCAACGATCG
The DNA here is from genome assembly GCA_016177385.1 of Candidatus Niyogiibacteriota bacterium. Lineage (GTDB taxonomy): Bacteria > Patescibacteriota > Minisyncoccia > HO2-45-28 > HO2-45-28 > JACOYI01. The sequence continues at coordinate 68 of JACOVJ010000058.1, read as the reverse complement.
AAAAGATCCCCACCGGTCCCGAGATCATTCCTCTGACCGATTCGCCCGAAACCGCGCGTCCGATAAGT
>JACOVJ010000050.1 GCA_016177385.1 Candidatus Niyogiibacteriota bacterium | reverse complement strand
CGCGCTTGGGCGAGTTCGAAGGCGCGCATCTCTTCGTCGATCGTTAGTGTTCCGTTCGGCATATTTTATTGTCCGGTCGCCGCATATTCTTCTTTGGCCCGCTTGATCGCCGCAAGCTGGCTCGGGTCGGACGTGATGATCTGGTCTTCGGTGTAGGAACCGATGATCTTGATGGCAACGTGTTTAAGGCCGGCAAAAAAGAGCCCCTCCCCTACGTCGGATTCCAACAGTAGGAATTTTTCCTCATCGGTCAGATTGAATGTTTTTTGCACCTCGTCAATGGTCGCGGGCGACTGTTTGAGCAGGAGCTGGATCGAAGAATTCGTGATGATGGGAATGCCGTAGGGCGACTTCAAAAAGTCGCCGACGTCCTGCGTGATGGTGCAGACGCCCAAAAAGTATTTGCGCGCCCGCTTCGCGATGCCGAACAGGAACGACGCTCCGTCTTCACGCTTCATGATCCACCACGCCTCGTCGATCACCAGCAGGCGCTTTTTGATCTCTTTGCGCACCGCCGCCCAAATGTAGTTGATGATCAGATACATCGCGACCGGCCGCAATTCGTCTTCCATGTCGCGCACCGAGAATACGATGAATTTTTTATTGATATCCACATTGGTCGGCTGATTGATGAATCCGGCCCACGTGCCCGACGTGTATTTGTGAAGCCGCCCCGCAAGCGATTCCCCGCCCTCCATATTGGCAAGCACGATCTCGAGGTCGGAAAGGATGGGCGGGATCTTGCCGGTAAAATCCGTATTCGGCGTGATGTCGCGCGATGCGTACGTTTCGGTGATGGCGCGGTCCATGATCGCATCTTCTTCCGGCGTGAGTCCGCCGAGCATGATGCGGAACAACCCCACCAGATTGATGATGGTCGAACGAAGCACATCGGTCGGGTCCTCGTCCTCGCGCGGGACCGGCAATTCAAACGGATTGATATGGTGCGGGGAATTGAGCGAGATATTGAAATAGCGGCCGTCCACGGCTTCGGCTAAATGCTCATATTCGCGCTCTGGGTCAATGACGATGACCTCGGTATCGAACATCAAACTGCGCAGAATTTCTAACTTGGTCGTGTAGCTTTTGCCCGAACCGCTTTTGGCGAATATCACCGAGTTGTAGTTTTCGAGCGAGAACCTGTCAAAAAGCACCAAGCTGTTGTTGTGGCGGTTGACGCCGTACAGGATCCCTTTGTTCGATGTCAGATCGAACGAAACGAACGGAAAAATCGAGGAAACCGGCGAGGAATTGAGGCGCGTGGCAACGTCCAAGCGGTCATGACCCAGTGGAAACACGGTCAGGAGTCCGTCGGATTGCTGGAAGAGCGCGGGTTTGGCATACACGAGCTTGGATTGGAGCATGGAGCGGATCTCGGTTTCTTCGCGGTCGAGTTCCTCCGCGCTATCCGCATAGATCGTGATGTAGAAGCCGAACGAGAAGAGCCGCTCCTGCGCCTGCTGGAGTTTGTCGCGCAGGTCTTCCAAGTTTTGATAGGCCGCATCGAGCATCGGATCGCGCACCAGCCCTTTTTCTTCGCGGTCGTGGATCTGCGACTGAACCTCCGCCACCTTTTTTTGGAGCTGGCGCAGAACCGTTGCGGTGTCGATCGGATGGATATAGAGCGAAATGTCGAACACTTTGTCGAGGTTGATGACCGGACTGAACCAGTTGATGGAAAGGAATCGCGGATATGAGAAAACGAACAGGGTCCGCGCGACCTTTTCGCCGAGCTTGACGTGATTGGCTGTGATCTCGAGCGCGGAGGGCGCGATGACATCTTTCAATTCGAGGCGTGCCGCCTCGTAAATGTGTTCGGGCTGAATGGAGATGATCTCCTCCTCCGCCTCTTTTTTCTTTCGGAATAGATCGGTGAGCGCCATGGATTTATGCGTGGATCTGCGGGGCCTGCCCTTTTTCCAACTCGCCCGGATTAAAGTACCCGTACAGGAGCTCGATCAACTCCTCGGTGTTCAAGGGAACGGTGCGTACCCCTGTGGAGCCGAGCGCTCCGGAAACGGTCTCGACCCGCTGCCACAATTGGGAACGGTATTCTTCGAATTTTGCGTCCTCCAGGTGTTTTTCGCCGCCCGGCTTCCCTCCAAAAAGTCCGCGCACCCCTTTGCCGAGCTCAATAACGGGCGGCGCGAACGTTACAACGATGTAGAAATTTTTTGAAACGATCTTGGAGGTTTGGACGAATGAGCGGACGAAATCAACGTATTCGCGCGTCTGGATCTTCAAGAGGTCGTTCGATTGCGCCCGCTCGGCCTCGCGCAAGGTTTCGAGGTAGGGCTCGATATTCAAGTGGCGCGATTGGATGATGATCTGGACCGAGAAATCGAGCGCATTCAGGAAATTCTGGTATTGCGCCGTGATCGCCTCCTGTTCGTCGGCCGAGCGCAGACCGAAATTGAGGGCCGATGCCATCAGCACCATGTGCATGCGGTTGTCGTCCGTGATCATGACGCCGTCGCGGATCTCGCGAACCGGGACGAATTCCTGCGCCGCTTTTCCTTTGGTGGGGGTTGGCATAATTTATTTACAAACTCGCCGATTTTTTTTCTCGACACGCTCGAATGTCCCCGCGAGACATTCTCCCTCTGTCCTCGGCTCGCTTGTTTCGCTTAAACGCTTCGCGTAATTATAAGCGAAACACCCTGCTCGCTCGCCTGTGGACGGTCTCGAAAAGAAATCAGCTCGTTTGTTATATATCCTCATTTTACCTTTTCTTTGACATCCAGGCTCCATGCGAGATCCTTTAATTTGCCGCGCGTGACCTTGGGGACCTCGAGCCGGGGGCCCTCAATTTTAGCGGCGGTTGATTTTTCGGTTCCTTCCCCGCCCCGCTTCCAAATGTACAGGCGCGAGCCGAGGTAATAGGAGATCGCATTGCTGACGACTTTGATAAAGGGCTGGTTATTGATCTTGTAAAACGCGAGGGCCGCCGCGAATCCCGCGACTGGGAGTCCGAAGAGGATCGCAAGAAAAAGCGGAAGAAATACATAGAGGATGAATACGAATGCCGCGCCGCCCAGCAAATAGACGAACTGCTTGAGCGTGAGCGGCCCGAAAATTTTGTCTTCCACGTCAATGAATTGGGGAACGTCGAATTGTCTCATGATGTAGGTTCGCGATACGGGTCCTTATTGCCCGGATAGATCTTTTGCTCGCGCGCTTCTGATAACTCTTTTTGGGCGGAGAATACTTTTTCCTGAAGTTTGGATTCGAACGGGGAGTCCTTTAAGGGGAGTCCTTGTCTGATTCCTAAGGACTCCCCTTGGGGAACCCCTTTTTGAGGTTGAGCGGGCGCAGGAGTTGTTATGGGTGCGGCTGCAACAGGCGGCGCTTTCGGAATGGGAATGACGGGATTTTCCTCGAGCGTGTGCGCGCGCTTCAGGGAATCGCGGACCTTGGAAAAGATCTGAAGATTCAGGTCCTCGATGATGCCGCGCACCGTTTCTAAATTCATGCGAAGACGATTTTGTATGCTGTCGCTGAAATTCTCCGGTTTTGTGAAGCCGAGCATGAATAAGCCGACCTCATCCGCCAAATTTCCTGCCTGTTCAACGGTCAAATGGTATTTTTTCTCGAGCGCCTCGATGATATTCGCCGTATCAACATCCAAAATCGCCGCTTTCAGATCTTGCGGAAGATTTTTGAATCGGTTTTGGATTTCAATGGGGGCAGGTCGCGGCATAATTACATTATACGTTTCCGCGCGGCGTCGTTGGGGTTGGTGGGGGCGCCGGGCGCTGTATCGGACGACCGAATTGGTCTACGAGCGGCGAAGGGACCGGCTCGGCGGATTTCACTTCCGGTTCCTGTTCCCCTTGTTCAATATAACTTTCCATAAGCGTTCGGTTCGGTCCTTTCTTCATCCAGTTCGCAAGCGCAATATTTCCGGTGAGGCGGATATTATTCGAAACTTCATCAACGCTTTTTCCAAGCGCTCTCAAACCGATGATCAGGGATTCTGCTCCCTCGCCGCCTTCGAGCAACGTATCATTCAAAACCTTTGCGCTCGTTTTTTTGAACATATCGCGAACCTTTAAGGGGTCGGCCATTTCTTCTTTGGTCGCGTATTGCGGTTTCAATGCATCCACATCGACCGTCTTAAGCCCGTATTTTTCAAGATATCCGCGACCATTATCGATATCCGCCCGTGCGAATCCGCGCACTTCATCGAGTTTCAGGTCTTTTTTCTTTGCAAGTTGATTAATGATGGCCGCTTTCATGGCGGGATCGATCGCTGACTTGTAGCGGTCCTTCAATTCTTTGGCGTTCAAGTTTTCGATTTCCTTTTCGCGGTCGGTCACCATCTTGCGGCGTTCGGCAAGCACCGCAACAGCGCCGCGTTGAGCGAATCTGCCGACTGTTTGGCGGATACCGGGCGTACGCAAAACCTGCGCGACGCGCCCCTCGCCGGTTGCGGCTTTTCCAAGCGCGCCGCCCACCATAAGCCCTCCGCGGCGCAAGCCGTGCCGCCACGCAAATCCGGGGGCTGCGCGCGTATATCCGCGCGCCCGCTTGATGATCGCGGCGGCTCCGGCTGTCGCGTGTCCGCCGATGTCCTTCGAGATCTTCAAGCTCATCAGGAGCATCAGAATGAGAAGAATGTAATACATGATGAGCTGGTAATTGGAGGTGAACGCGGTGTTCGCTAACGGGTCCGCCTTCATTGCTACCTGAACGAATTTACTCGAAATGATGTTGACAATGATGGAGAAGAAAAAGAAAAACGCCATAGGCCAGACCGATTGCGCTACAAGAACGCTCGCCCATCGTCTGGCATACGGCTGGAGCGCCGGAAGGATGGAGAAAAAGAATGCGAGTGGCGAGGTGATGAGAAGGAACCAGAGAAGAACGATGCGGACAAGAAGCATGATGGCGACCGTGAAAAGCGCGAATGCCGCAACACAGAGAAACGCGATGACGCCGACCATGGAAATGATGACGGGATAAAACAGCGAATCCACGCCCAACGATGATTCCGACTGTGCTTTCAAAAGGGCGGTTTCGGCAGTTTTCAGCGCGCTTAAGGTGACTTTTTGTTCCTCCGTTAATCGATCTTCTGGTGGACAACCCACATCAATACAACCCCTAACTTCATTAATTTTTGATTGCGTCGCGTTCAGGGCCGCATTGATGTTTTCGAGCGGGATCAAACTATCCGCGTAGGACGAAAAAAGAACATTCGGATTGACGCCTGCGATGAATTTTGCGGAAAAGGATGGCGTTACGGACCCGTCGCCCACTCCGGGGATGAACAGCATGACGAAAAGATTGGACGAGTAGATAACGTATTGTGTCGCTAAAAACGAGAAATTGATGAAAAGCGCCGCGATGATAAGTTTTGCGAGAAGCCGTTTTGCGCCGTACTGCTCCATGCGCAGGATTGTTGCAATGGCGATGACCAGAAGG
>JACOVJ010000051.1 GCA_016177385.1 Candidatus Niyogiibacteriota bacterium | reverse complement strand
TCGGCTGCCGGCATGCGCATCTCGATCATGAGATCCCCCGATGTATATTCCCGCCTTGCGGTCATTGTCCCTAAAACAACAGATAAGCGCGCGACTGTCCGAAACGCGATGCGCCGCCGCGTGACCGAAACCATGCGTCCGATACTCCCCCACCTCTCGCCGCCCGTAGATATCGCGATAACCGTGATCGTGGGCGCAAAAACCCCCGATTTTCAAGAACTTAAACGCATCCATTTCTGAGCCATGGCCGGAATTTTCAATGAAGTTTTTTATCGCCCCCTGCTGAACGCCCTGGTTTTGCTGACCGGGGTCGCGCCATTCCACGATCTGGGGCTCGCTATTATTCTTTTGACGATATTCGTCCGGCTTCTGATGTTCCCCTTCAGCCATCGGCCCATGGTCGCCCAACACAAAATGAAGGCGATCGAGCCCGAACTGCAGAAGATCCGAGCTGATGTCAAAGACCGGGAGGCGCAAGCTAGAGAGACCATGGCGCTCTACAAACGCCACGGCATCAATCCCTTTGCCGGGCTCATCTCTGTGATCATCCAAATCCCTCTTTTTCTCGCGCTCTACTGGGTTTTTTCACGAAGCACAGCGATCGATCCCCAATCGCTCTACTCTTTTGTGACCTTGCCGGATGGCATTCACACGAAGTTTTTAGGCGTTTTTGAGCTTACCGAGCGGAGCATCCTATGGGCGGTATTCGCGGGCCTCTCGCAGTTCTTCCACATGAAGCTGATGGGCCACACCGGCGGCGCGGCTTCAAAAGGCGATTTCGGGAAAGCGTTCTCGTTCCAGATGACCTACGGCATGCCGTTCATCATCTTTTTTGTCGCTCTCTCCTTTCCTGCCGCGGTCAGCGTGTATTGGACAGTGAGCAATCTTTTTAGTACAGTGCACGAAGGATTGGTGCGGCGGACAATCCGCGCACAAAGCACGCATGAAACCCGAGATCGAGAAAATTCGAACAACACTTCAAACCCTGCTGGAACGGCTGGGCTTCTCGGTGCCCGTTGATCACATCGAATACCCCGATACGGTCTATTTCAGTATCCATACAAAGGACAGCGGCCTCCTGATCGGCGAGGCCGGCGAGCGCCTCCGGGCGTTGAATCATGTGGTTCATAAGATGATAGAGCGCGACATGCCGGATGCGCCGAAGTTTTTCATCGACGTCAACGATTATCAAAAACAAAAAACCGAGGAATTGAAAGACACCGCGCGGCTCTCGGCTCAGCGGGTGCGGTATTTCAAAAAAGAGGTCGCGATGCCCCCCATGAGCGCCTATGAGCGCCGCATCGTGCATGCGACCCTCGCCGAATATCCCGATATCACGACCAAAAGCGAGGGCGAAGGCGGGGCGCGCCGCGTGTTCATCCGGCCGCTGACAAGCTGAAGGACGACGAGTTTATTTTCATTCTCGACACATAAAAACGCCCCTGCGAGGCGTTTTTATTCTATCCTCGGCTCGCTCGTCCGTCACCTTTTTGTCGTACAAAAAGGTGACGGACACCTTGCCCGCTCGCCTGGAGAGATGCAGGCGCTTTTGCGAAAGCAAAACGCCCTGTCTGCGGACGGTCTCGAACCTAAAATAAACTCGTCGTTTATCGGTTTCCCTCCCCCGAGAGCGCATAACTCCACAAGGAGTTATTTTCTTTTTCGATGAAATAGAGAAAATGGTCGTCGGAGGAGACGGCAAGCGTCGCGATATCGAAAAACCGGCCGATCGGAAAGAGCCGCTGTTCGTTCGTGCGTAGGTCGATCTTCCAAATAAGGTCTTTCATTTCCACGTTATTTTGCAGCCATGCGTCGGGATAGAGCGCTCGCGGAGCGTTGGAGTCGATGGCGCAGTAGAGAGCGGAGGCGTCGAGTCGTGAAAAAACACATTTTTCCGCAAGCGTCCGCACGCCAACCGGATCCAGCATTTCCGAGTTCAGGGCGCGGGACAAAACGGGCTGTCGCGTGCCCGGATCGTACGATGAAGCGATAAATGATGCGCCGCTAGGTGAATACTTGACCTCAAGCCCGAGAACGCCATCGAGGACCCTCCGAAACGCCGATGTCCGGGAATTGAACAGAAAATAAGTTCCGTCGGCGGCGCCGGACGGTCGGGTTACGAGCGAAAATATATCGGCGGTCGGCCACCCCAAAAGAAATTCTTGGAACGGGAGCGTTGTCAGAACGCGCTGTCCCGAATTGTCCGGAGCGGCGGTGACGAGATTGGCGCCGTCTCCGGCGGGCATGAGATAGGCGATACGGTCGCCCGAGGGAGAAAAGGTCGCGGTAAGAAGGGACGCCGGAAGCGGAGTTGCCTCGGTGGAACTTGCCTCAAAAGTTGCCGAAACCACGCGGACAAGATCGCCATCAAAGTATTTAAGAATGGCGCGCGAGGCATTTGGAGACCAGAGCGCCTCGAAAATCTTGGGAATTGTGGTGTTAGAAATGCGAGTTTTTACTTCCCCCTGCGGGCTTACATTGAATACATGACCGGTCCGGCGCTCGATATAGCGCACGCCCGTTGTTCCGGTAACGCCGAATCCCGCGACCGGTTCGGAGGATAGTAGCGTGAGGACTTCTTTTTGGGCCTCACCCCTGCCCTTTTCGGGTTCTGCGGTCGGAGTTGTAGGCTCTTCCCCGACAAAAACACCGAAGATATTGAAGGGAAATCGGCGCGTTAAGCGCGTTTCCGGTTCCGGAATTGTGGGCGCTTCGGGCCGGATCACGAGCCAAAGCGCAGAAAGCCCGATAATGAAGACGAAAAAGATGATGAGACCGATGGCAAGAGGTTTGTTCATAATGTTATGGGGACGGAGGATGTTGGCTCGCTACACGGCGTTGATTGCGAAACCGACGTTGCTATACATAATGTTTGTCCGGCTTTTTCGCACGACGAAAAGTCCGAATAGTACGTTCCGTTTTCTCCCCGATAGCATGTTTTATCTCCTTGTTTGGTGCATTTTTGCGGCGTTCCATTAACCTCACACGTAGCATCACAGTTTTCTTGAGATGTCGCCCCAGAAGGTGCGGTGCCGCAATAATAGAGCGCCGATTGAACGGGAGCGGGCGCTTGTGGCAATCGGAAATTCACCAAATCCGGATTGATGGTGTTCAAGATCAAATAGGAAGAAAACGCGAGCGCGAGCCCGATAAGCGCCGCGCGGATGCGGTTTTTGGCGTCGGAAACCTGCGATTCCGAGATCGCGCCTGTCATCCACTGGAAGCCCGCGAGCGTGATAACGAATACCGAAAGAATGGTCGCCGCGGCAAGCATTGCCGAAAAAAGCCACGGCAGGAATGTGACCAAGTCCGGCTGCTGAAAGATCTCGGGGATCGGCACGGCCCCCTCGGCGGCATAGGCGATGGAAAGAAATCCGATCATATCACTGGACATCAACATAAAATAATGCCTCGGCTTTTTGAAAGATATTGGCGAGATTCGTGATTTTTGTTTGGATGGCGGCCCGCCCCAGAAAACCGCCGCTTTTTAAGCGTAAGACGGATGCGGGGGCGGCTTTTTCCGTTTCGGCGCCGTTGATCGTCCATTGGTAATCAAGCGGCGCTTGTCCGGAAAAAAAGAAAGAAGCCGCGCGGAACTCTTTGTCGTCCCCCCGCGCCATAGCAAAAGGGCGAACAGAACTTAACGCGCGGCCGCGCGGGCCCTCGAGCGGATGCTCTTCATAAAAAAGGACGAATGGATTTTGAATCGGCACGGTAACGGATTTTTCAATTACAACGCTTTTTGAAGTGTTGGAGATCTCGACCGTAATTTCATGTTTTATTGTGTTTGCTTCGCCGGTCCGGAACGCGAATGTTTGTTTTCCCGCGCCGGAAAGCGCTTGTTCGAACCGGCCGTTCTCCGACCACTGATAGATGAGTTGGGATGCGGGGATTTCGCGCCCGCCGGAGATAAGATGCGGGACGGCGCTCACGATCACGCGGGAACGCGGCGAGGCGAGGTGTTTGCCGGAATACCACGGCGGCGCCGACGTGTCGGCTCGCCACACCAGATCGACGTCGCCAATTCGAAAAGAGAACGACGCCTCGCGCTGTTTTCCGTTCGGCGCTGTAGCGACCGCGCGCAGTGTTTCTTCGGTTCCCGCGCCGCGCGTGGTGAACGTATAGGTTTTTAGGCCGGTCCCGTTTGCCGCGCTCCGTCCGTTGTGGAACCACTGAATGCGCGCGCCATCGAGATCCACGGAAAAGCCGTTGAATGTGGCAGTCACCGATTGATTGGGGCCCGGGTGTTCAGGGAAAATAGAGATCGTCATCGTGGAAAATGTTCCGACACTGAGTTGCGCCGAAAGCGGAGAGACAGGAGCGAGAGCGAAAAGGCCGGCGATGATGATGAAAAAAATGCGCGCCATGTTACGATGATTTTCGGTTATACGCGATAAGCCATAACACCATGAGCGTATAGGTTGGAATGATATCGCCAAAGGGAATGAGTTCCACGGCTCCCGTAAATCCCCAAAACGGCGGTTTCCGTAAACCCCGCGCGTTTGCCCACCAGACAATACATCCCCACAAAACCCCGTCAAAAATGTCGCCGATGATCGGGATCGAGCCGATGATCAAATAATCAAGACCATCATTCACGATCGCAAGCGCGAGCATGATGCCCGCCTCAAACGCATTGACACGGGGCGCCGTAGGCGCTTCTGCCGCCGTCTCTTCTTCCGGCGCGCTTGCTTCGGCCGCTTCCCGCCGCGCTTGGGCGAGTTCGAAGGCGCGCATCTCTTCGTCGATCGTTAGTGTTCCGTTCGGCATATTTTATTGTCCGGTCGCCGCATATTCTTCTTTGGCCCGCTTGATCGCCGCAAGCTGGCTCGGGTCGGACGTGATGATC
>JACOVJ010000004.1 GCA_016177385.1 Candidatus Niyogiibacteriota bacterium | reverse complement strand
TCCCTCGCCCCACGGCGACGGCCACGACGGTTCGCCGCCCTTTTTCGCCTTCCACAACGCAAAATCTTCCGCCGCATCTTTTGCGTAGTCGTCAACGTCCACCCGCCCGTCTCGCCGAGCCGAGGCGGACGCGCCTGCTTTCAATTGTCGTTTTTCGATCCGGCTTAACCGTCCGTAATTTTTGAACTTCGAGATATCGAAATAAACCGAACCGTCGGCCTCATAAGCAAGGCCTTTTTTCATGAGTGCCTTGATCTGCGCGATCATTTCGCGGACATGCTCGGTCGCGCGCGGATATTTCCACGCGGGCTTGATATTCAGTTTTTCAAGATCGGCAAAAAAGGCCTTTTCGTACCCCCGCGTCAGTTCGCCCTGCGTGATGCCGCGTTCTTTTGCGCGCGCGATGGTTTTGTCGTCCACGTCCGTGATGTTCATCACGTGCTTGACGCGAAAGCCCGCCATTTCAAGCGTCCGGCGCAAAACATCCTCAAAGACGTAGGTCCGCAGATTGCCGATATGCGCCGTATCATAGACGGTCGGGCCACAGGTATAGAGCCCCACGGTTTTACCCCGCAAGGGCCGGAAGCCCTCCGTTTTCCGGCTGATGTAGTTGTAGAGCCGCATAACCATAGTATATGGTAGGATGATAGGGAAAATGAAACCATGGGAAAAGAGCTTCGAATCGCGGTCGTAGTCGGCGTCCTGCTGTTTGCGGCCGGGGTCGCTATTGGGTATTCGAATCAGCCGGCTGTCAACCGGGTCGCAAGCGTTTTCAATAAAGAAACGGCGGCGCTCGATGGCGAGCGCGTGGACTTTGAGCCGTTCTGGAGAGCGTGGCGCATCATCGAGGAAAAGTACGTCGCGACCGACAAGCTCGACCGGCAAAAAATGATCTGGGGCGCGGTTTCCGGCATGACCGCGGCGCTCGGCGACCCGTACACCGTATTTTTCCCGCCCGAGGAAAAAAAACTTTTTGATTCCGAGGTGCGGGGTGATTTTGAGGGGGTCGGGATGGAGATCGGCATGCGTAAGGGAATTCTGGTGGTGGTGGCGCCGCTCAAAGGCACGCCCGCGTATAATGCCGGCGTGAAAGCGGGGGATAAGATTTTGAAAATTGACGAAGAGTCTACAGCCGAGATGACCGTGGATGAGGCCGTGCGCAAGATCCGCGGCAAGGGCGGGACGGTCGTGAAGCTTACGCTTCTCCGGAACGGCGAGGATGAGACGCGCGTTATTGAGATCACGCGCGGCGTGATCCAGATCCCGGTCTATGAAACCGAAAAGAAAGGGGCGGTTTTCGTGATCCGCCTGTTCAATTTTTCCGAACGTTCTCCGGCGATCTTCCGGGAAGCCCTGCGGGAATTCATCGAATCCGGCAGCTCCAAGCTCGTTGTCGATCTGCGCAATAACCCGGGAGGATATTTGGAAGCGGCCGTGGATGTCGCAAGCTGGTTTTTGCCGGCAGGGGATGTCGTCGCGCGGGAGGATTTTGGCCGCGGAAAGGAGGAACTCCACCGGTCGCGCGGGTATGATGTTTTCGAGGATCTGGCGCTCGTTGTTCTCGTGAACGGCGGTTCGGCCTCGGCATCGGAGATCGTTGCGGGGGCATTACAGGATCACGGCGTTGCCAAGATCGTGGGGACCAAAACATTCGGCAAGGGTTCGGTGCAAGAGCTGGTCGCGGTGACCGGCGATACGTCGCTGAAGGTGACCATTGCGCGGTGGCTGACCCCGGATGGGCGTTCCATTTCCGAATCCGGACTTGAACCGGACGTGGTCGTGGAGGCCGCGACCGAAAAAGACGAAGCCATCGACCCGCAACTGGATAAAGCGATCGAATTATTAAAATCATAATTTTAAAGAAGTTCGCCGATGTTGAATTCGAGACCGTCCGCAGGCGAGCGAGCAGGGTGTCCGTCACCTTTTGTACACGATTCGAGCAAATACAGAAAATGATTTTTCCTCGCGTGATTTCTTGTACAAAAGGTGACGGACGAGCGAGCCGAGGATAGAGTGAGAATGCCGCGCAGGGGCATTCGAGCGTGTCGAGAATCAACACGGGCGGACTTCTCCGAATTCCATGAAAGTCCTTTTGTTAAAAGACGTCGCGGCTTTAGGACAGCGCGGCGATATCAAGGAAGTAAAACCGGGATACGCGCGGAATTTTTTGTTGGCCCGCAACCTCGCGAAGATCGCGACGCCAGGCGCCGAAAAGGAAGCGGAGGCGTTCCGCAAAACGCGGGAAGCCGAAAAATCGCGAGGGGATGCGCAATTTGCAGGGACCCTCGCGGCGCTCGCGGGGCGTACTTTTACAATCGGAGCAAAGGCGACCGCGCGGGGGAATTTATACCGCGCCATCAGCAAAAAGCAGATCCTTTCCGCCCTCGAAGCCGACGGGGACGCCGGCATCACAGAAGAGGATATTGAAGCGGAGCCGATCAAGAAGCTCGGCGCGCATACGATTCAGCTGAAACGCGCGGATCGGACCGGTTCCTTCATCATTGAAATCGTTGCCAAACAATGACGCGCTATATCTTCATTGCGGGCGGCGTCATGTCCGGGATCGGAAAGGGGGTCTCGACCGCCTCTATTGGCGCGATCCTTTCCTCTTCGGGTTTCCGAGTCTCCTGCGTGAAGATTGACCCTTACCTTAATGTGGATGCCGGTACCATGAACCCTGTTGAGCACGGGGAGGTTTTTGTGACCGATGACGGCCTTGAATGCGATCAGGATATCGGCAATTACGAACGGTTTCTTGACCAGAATCTCTACCGCGCGAATTACATGACCTCGGGGCAGGTGTATCAGACGGTCATCGATCGCGAACGCGCGCTTGAATACGAAGGGAAATGCGTGGAAACCGTTCCGCATATTCCCGAGGAGATCATCGGCCGGCTTGAGCGCGTGGCTCTGCGCACAAAAGCGGATTTTGTTCTGATCGAGATCGGCGGTACGGTCGGCGAGTACCAAAACCTCATTTTTTTCGAAGCCGCCCGCATGATGCACTTGTCGCTCCCGTCGAGGGTGCTTTTTGTGTTGGTGAGTTATTTGCCCGTTCCCGAGATGTTGGGCGAGATGAAGACCAAGCCAACCCAGCATGCGGTCCGCCAGCTGAACGCCTCTGGGATCCAGCCCGATATCATCATTGCGCGCTCGACCGTTCCTCTGGACCTTCCGCGCAAACGAAAGATCGCGATCTTCTGCAATATCCGGGAAGCGGATGTCATTTCCGCGCCCGACATCAAGAGCATCTATGAGGTGCCGGTCAATTTCGAAAAAGAGAAGATCTCCGCGCGTATCTTCGAAAAATTCGGCATTAGGGCGCAGAAACCCGATCTTGCGAATTGGGTGCGCCTGGCCCGCAGGATCTCGACGCTCAAAAAGAGCGTATCTATCGGCATCATCGGCAAATATTTTGCGACCGGCCGTTTCACGCTGTCGGATTCCTACATTTCGGTGATCGAAGCGATCAAACACGCGGCATGGTCCTTGGGCGTTCGGCCCGATATCCGGTGGCTCGACGCCGAACATTTTGAAACGGATAAGAGAGCGCTCCGAGAACTTAATGCGCACGACGGGATCATCGTGCCGGGCGGTTTCGGAGGGCGGGGGATCGAAGGGAAGATCCGGGCCATCCGTTTTGCACGGGAAAACAGTATTCCGTTTTTTGGTCTTTGCTACGGAATGCAATTGGCGACCATCGAATTCGCGCGGACCGTTGCCGGCTTAAAAAATGCGTGTACGACGGAAGTGGATCCGAAAACGGCGCATCCCGTGATCGCCACCATGGAAGAGCAGGAAAAAAATATTGCCGCCGGAAAATTCGGCGGTTCCATGCGGCTCGGCGCACAGCCCTGTCAGCTGCGGAAGGGGACTGCGAGTCAGCGCGCGTACGGAGAAAATACGATCACTGAGCGGCATCGCCATCGCTACGAATTCAATAACCGGTTCCGTGAAGAATTGGAGCGCGCGGGGCTTGTCATTGCCGGCGTGAATCCAGAACGAAACCTTGTCGAGATCGTCGAGCTGAAAAAGCATCCGTTCTTTGTCGGAACGCAATTTCATCCGGAATTAAAATCGCGGCCGTTCCGGCCGCATCCATTGTTCCACGCATTCCTTCGCGCCGCTCGAAAGCGAGCGGAATCTAAATGACGCTGACGATGTGTTTTATGCGGACCGTGCGGTCGAATCGGGCTCTACGTCGGGACGAAAATTTCACAACACCCTCCGCAATCGCAAAAATCGTATGGTCGTGGCCCATGCGAACATTTTTTCCCGGAGCAAATTCAAGTCCGCGCTGGCGGATGATGATGGCGCCCGGTTTTGCGCGTTCGCCGTCAAAAAGTTTTACTCCGAGATATTTCGGTTTCGAATCGCGTAAATTTTTAGCTGTACCTCCCGCTTTTGTATGAGCCATGACGAAATCATCATAGCGCCGCTCGAAGAATCCGTCAAGACATCACGCGTGGGATGGAAACGCGACGCAGTCATCGCGGTTCTGTTCATCGTGATCGCGCTTATCGCATTCGGTTTGGGCCGGCTTTCTGTATCAGAGGAGCGAACGCCGATCCGCATCGAAACTTCGCGCTAATTTCTCGAACGCATTTTTAAAATCTGCGGAACGGATCTGCGGTGTCGGCGATGCGCCGCGGAATGTGAAAATCGTTTTTTCCAATCGCGCGTAGAATCCGTATTCCCGCGAACTTTCTCGGATGAAATCCGCAATGACCTCTTTGCAAAGCGCTGCGCCGATCGTCGGGCGCATATTTTTTTTGCTTTGTAAAAACCAGACGAAAAGCATCTCTATCTGAAATTCCGTCAAATATGTCAAGGCGTGTTTGATCAGCTTTCCGTCCTTGAACCGGATGAAGCGGGGGCGCTCATTCCGGAGCTTCTGGCTGTACAGATCGAACGAGCGCATGAGCGATCCGGTCGGCATTTTCTTCGATTCCATACCTCTACACTAGTACGAGATTTCGCTAAAAAAAAGGAGAAAACAATCTTTAGCAAGGTTTTGTAATGCCAACAAATAGCCCATAAGGGCAGCCCTTTTCAAGGGGAGTCCTTAGGAGTCAGACAAGGACTCCCCTTAGAGAACTACCTCTTAACATTCAAAAGTTATCAACATCTAGACCGGAAATTCGGGATGGCGCCCATACAATGGATGTATGGCCGACGAACGAGAAATCAATAAAATAAGCCATTTCTCGGACATGCAGTTGATCCCGCTCAAAGAAGCTGAGCGGCTGACCGGTTATGCAAAAGATTACATCGGATATTTGTGCCGGACCAACAGAATCCCGGCAAAACGTGCGGCCGGCAACGAATGGATGATCGACCTCGATTCGCTCGTCACATACAAGGCGCGAGCGGAAACGATGCGGCGCGAACGGATGCGCAATGGCGATAAAACTCCGCAGCCGCCGCTGGAGGAATCCGTAAAAATAATTGAAACGCCGGATCCGGTTACGCCGGTCGCGAACGCTCGAAAAATTCAGGAGCCGCGTCTGGTGCGATTCGATTCGTGGGAGGACACGAGCGATGCATTACGCCAAGAAAAAAGAATCATCACAGTTGAAGCGAAGCCAGCGCCGAGCAATCGTCCGGCAGAGAAAAAAATTCCACATCGCCATTCAGCCACTCGTTCAAAATCATTTGCGCTTTCAATTCTTGTTTTTTTGTTCGGTCTCGTTATTGCGCGGTATCCGTATCTGGTGAACGCCGCATTTGAAAAAATCTATTTTTCACTGGACCCGCAGCGCATAACCGCCGCCCTAGCAGAAAACATTCAGGACAGCCCCTTTCTGGATTTTAAGGGTTACCCTTATCTGATTCTGAAGGGTAACCCTTGGAATCAATCCGCTCTGATTGTAAAAACGTTGCGGTCTTCTCTCGAATCGTTTCCTCAATCATTAGGCAAACGCGCCGCGGAATCCGTCCCAAGGGTAGCTCTTAGGAGCGAGATATGGGCTACCCTTAATCCTGAACAGTTTGCTAAGGACCTTGCGCAAAAAATCGTC
>JACOVJ010000003.1 GCA_016177385.1 Candidatus Niyogiibacteriota bacterium | reverse complement strand
TGCGGTTTTCACTATGCCGAGAAAGAACGGGCGGAGAAGTGCGAGGCATGGTGCCGCGAGCACAAGAGTTGCAACATCGAAATCACGGCTCACGCGGAGGAAAATAGAAATTCCTAGCGATAAAATCGCTGAGGGCGTTTTCTATTGGTGAATTTCCGGAGAACCGCGATAGAGGCGGTGCAGGAAGTAGAATCCGAAAACCAAGAGGATGATGCTAAGCGTTTGCGTGACGAAGAAAAATTGCGAGGACGCGATGGCGAGATACCAGAATTGCGGCGGATAAGTGAGAACCTGATCGATGATGAAGAAATTGCGCGCGAGGCCGAGGATGGACTCCGTGACGATCGCCGCAGCCCCCAGAATGCCCACGCGGGTCTGCATTTCCGGCCGGATGAGCAATCGAATGACGGTGAAAACGATCAGCGCGCGGATGAAAATGTAAAACAGGTTGCCCATAAGCGGCAACAGGTATGTTTGGATGACCCCTTTATTGACGATGAATTGATAGGCGAAAAATAGGATGGCGGCAAGAAACCACGCGGAAAGCGCGAGCATTTGTTTTTTACCGAGCCGGATACCGGATATTTGAAGGATTCCGATATAGATGAATATCAGCGCCAAAAAGGTTATAGGGAATGTCAGCGCGAAAAACAGGTTGAAATCCGTGACCGTTATCGTTTTTCCTAAACCGGAGAGGATCGCGGGCACCTGAAACCAATACATCAGGAACAGCGCGAGCGCCCACAACAGAAGGGCGCGCTCTCGGCGGCCGTCGCGTTGCCGCCACCATTGAACGACAAAATACACGCTGGTGAGAACGCCAAGCGTGAGGGCGAGCGCCGGAAGAATGATTTTGACCACACCCATCCTGACCATATTCTACCAAGCGGGGGGGGGGGGCGTTAAGAGGGTATCCATTGAGCATCAGGAAAAATTCGATGCGCCGTCCAAAACGTAATTCGGACGGTTTTTATTTTGCGGAAAAAGTTTTTTCATTGCCAACAATATTTTTGCGGGTTCTGCAAGACCATTTTTTCAAAAAGAATTTTGGAAGTTATCCACAGTTTTATGGGATTTGATATAGGATTTCAAAACAAACTGTGAAAAAATTAAATTCTGATCGGAAGATCAGAATTTAATCATATGAAAAAAGGCAATCATAAAAATTACGGCAAAGAATTGCTCCTGGATCTGCACAATTGCAATCCCAAAAAGTTTACCAGAAAAACGATCGGGCGGTATTTCAAGGAGTTATGCGGCCTGATCGATATGGAACGCCACGATATGCACTGGTGGGACGATGTGGGTTTGCCAAAAGCTAAGCGACAGACCCTTCCGCATCTGAAAGGCACGTCGGCCATTCAGTTCATTACCACATCGAATGTGACCATCCACACGCTCGATATCCTGAAAAATGTATATTTGAATATCTTTTCCTGCAAAGAATTCGATGCGCGCGTGGCGGCGGAATTCTCGCGCAAGTTTTTTGAAGGGAAGATCGTTAATCTTAAGGTTACCGACCGGAAATGAGAATTTTCACAAAGGAGTTTTTGATACCCAAGCACGAACTTGAGATGGAGGGAGTGAGCAGTTTGCGCGACTATTACGAATCCCGGCTTCGCCGCGAATTGCCGAGTCTTCATAAAGCGATACGGTTCGTCATTACAAAAACGGATGATGCGGGATACCATTGTGAATTGGACGTGCTGGTGCCCGAAGAAGGGGAATCGCATGCGGTTTTTTCGCAACGAACAAGTATTTTCGATGCTCGAGCGCGGACCGCCGAAAAAACGGACACATTCACCGCCGCGCTCCTGATCCCGACCGGCATTGGCGCGGAACTGGGCGGGCATTGCGGCGACGGCAACGCGGTCGCGCGCTTAATCGGCTCGGCCTGCGATACGCTCCTGACCCATCCGAACGTCGTTAATGCGTCCGATATCAACGAAATGCTCCCGAATACCCACTATGTCGAGGGGAGCATTTTGACTCGGGTGTTCGCGGGGCGGGCGGGGCTCCAGCCCGTGCGGGCGAATCGTATCCTGATGCTGATGGACCGTCATGCGGAGCGATTTTTCAATGATGAAGTCATCAATGCCGTTTCTTCGGCGCGGGTCACGCTCGGGATCGATTGTGATGTGCAGGAAATGGCGGATAAAACGGAAAGCGTTTCAAAATACTCGGCATCCGGTCGGGCCACGGGAGAGATCCGTTTCGTAGAAAAGATCTTTGAGCCCATTGAACGGTCCCGTGGAGAGTACGACGCCGTCGGCCTCTCGACATTTCTGGAAGTGCCGGAGGATTCGCATAGCCGGTATTTCCACGACGACGAAATGATCAATCCATGGGGCGGGATCGAGGCCATGCTGACGCATAGCATCGCGGAAACGTTCAACATCCCGTGCGCTCATTCGCCCATGATGACATCGAGCGCTGTGAACGAATTGCAATTGGGCGTCGTGGACCCGCGCAAAGCCCCGGAATCGGCATCGGTCACGTATTTGCACTGCATTTTGAAGGGGTTGCATCGCGCGCCCCGCGTGGTCAGCTTCGATCAGGGGATCGCGCTTGAGCATATTTCATGCCTTATTATTCCCGACGGGTGTGTCGGATTGCCGACACTCTCTGCTCTTGAGAATGGCATTCCGGTCATTGCGGTGCGGGAAAACCGCAATACGATGAAGAACGACCTCCATGAACTCCCGTTCCGGAGCGACAAACTGTTTATTGTTGAAAATTATCTGGAAGCGGTCGGCATCATGCAGGCGCTAAAAGTCGGCGTATCGCCGCGCGCGATCCGCCGTCCGATCGCCCATACGGCGGTTCTACCGACCTCGGGTCAGGCCCTGCAATCGGATTTCGCGGCGCCTCTTTTGGAGCAGGGCGCTACCTCCGCGCCCCCGCTGATTTTTTAGGACCGTTTTGACCGAAAACCACTACCGTATACGGTAGTGGTTTTCATTTTAAGGGGCGCGTTCAGTTAGCAAACGCGGTGATTGACTTCTACAACAAAAGAATCTATCTTAACAACGGATAAGCGCTGAAAAAGGAGTAAAAATGGCCGCGCACAGGAGTCAGGACGGCACATTCTTGAAGCATCTGGGGCTTAGATCGGACGGCTCATTGAAAAGGGTTTTCGCGACAGCAGACATACCAAAAGGGGCTGTTTTAGTTTATATGCAAGGAGACATTGTAGAATACCCCGATAGATTCTCAATTCAGATAGATGCCAATAAACATCTTAGCAGCGGGAGCCACTGGACCATTGATGATGAATTGTGCCATTCATGCGATGCGAATGCCCACATTGACTATTCGGACTTGAGCATTCGCGCTAAGCGTGATATTCGCGCTGGCGAAGAAGTCGCCATTAACTATTGTGCGAGCGAAGAAATCGTGGAAAATCCGTTTCATTGCATATGCGGATCAAGGCAATGCTACGGTTTTGTTAGCGGTTTCAAAAATCTCATGCCCGGTCAAAAAAAAGCGATAGGGGACGATTTAAGCCCCTTTTTGAAAGCGAAATACCCTCTGTAAATATAAGAAGCGTACGGCATTGATGGTCTGCCGGCCGCTCGCTGAATGCGCAGCGGCTTTTCTATTTTTTGCGCTCTTCGAGGTATCGTACGATGTCGTCGGATTCGTACATGGAAACTGCGCGTTCTTCGTCCACCAAAAAGGGCACTTGCCGTTTGCCGCCCTTTTGCATGAGTTCTTCGAGATAACGCGGTTCCGCGATATTGTGCTCCTTGAGCGCAATGCCGAGTTCGCGGGCGCGCCGCAGGACTTTTTCGCAAAAGGGGCAACGGGTTTTTACATATAAAATCAGCATGATGTTTTTACTATATCAAAAAATCACGCCTGTCCGCATTTGCGGACAGGCGTTTGTTCATTCAAGCTCGGTCGTTGCCGGAGGTTTCTGCGTCGGATCGAACCAGACGCGGATGATCGCGGGGTGACGCGTGAGCGTCGAGCAGATCTCTTCTTCAACGTCGTCCGGAAAATGGACGCCTTTGGCGGTCATGAAGTCCGTTGTTTCGACCGCGCGGACCACAATGGCCCCGCCGTAGACGCGGGCATCGCCTTTCACGCCGACGGTGTTGGCCGCCACGTATGCGACCACAAGCTGGGAAAGGCCGTCATAGAGTCCGCGTGTTTGCAGGATTCCTTTGACCCGCGCGTCGGCCCAGCGGACGATCTCGAGTTTGTCGGGCGTGGGCGGGGTTCCCACGACGCGGATGAAAAGGCCGGGGCCGGGGAATGGTTGGCGCGCCCAGACGCTTTCCGGAAGCCCGAGTTCCTCTGCGAGCGCGCGGACCTCGTATTTGAACAGGTGGTCAATGGGGTGGATCTGCTTCAAGTCCCCGAAATCAAGGCCCACATTGTGGTGGGATTTGATAAGCGCGCCACCGGTGGCGCCGGATTCGATACGGTCGGGCGCGAGGGTGCCCTGGATAATGACGGACGCCCCAAGTTTTTTCGCCGCCTCTGTCAATAATTCGGCATAAACCTCTTTGAACCGGCGCCGTTTTTCCTCCGCATCCACAGCATCTTTCATGACGCGCTCGAAGAGACGATGGGCGTCCACGACCAAATGCCACACGCCCGCGCTCGCCGCATGTAGTCGGATTTCCGTCAGTTCATCTTCCCGTAGATGTCCGCCGTTAATGGTGACGGCCAGCAATCGGTCCTTAAGGACGGGCGCCAAGATCGCGGAAAGCGTTGTGGAATCCACGCCGCCCGAGAAACCGATGACGGCTTTTTTGTCTCCAAGCTCCGCCAAAACCCTTTCTTGGATTGAAGAAATCAAAGATGATGGTTTCCAGTCGTGTTCGCAATCGGCTATACGCAAGAAATTCTCGAGGATCGTTTTTCCGTACTCCGTGTGGTGGACTTCGGGATGAAATTGAACCCCTAAAATGGGACCGTAGGCCATCGCGGCGATGGTTCCGGAATCGGTATGCGCATGAACGCCAAAGTAATCGGGGGGTTTGACGACAGAATCACCATGACTCGCCCAAACGGTTTGATTTTCGGGGGTCAGAGCGAGGAGCGAAGAATCGCCGTGACGGCGAAGCGTTGCTTTGCCGTATTCGCGGTGTTTGGGAGCGGCCTTTACTTCGCCGCCCAGCCGATGTGCGAGCCACTGCATGCCGTAGCAAATGCCGAGAATCTCTACAGGTTTGCCGTTCGCCGTTTTGAGTGAAAGGATCTCTTCGGGCGGCTGGGGCGCGTCTTTGTCGTAGACGCTTGCCGCGCCGCCGGAAAGAACGACTGCTTGGACCGGATTTTTCTTGAACCATTCCCGCGCCTTTTCGGGCGTCAGGATGACCGAACGCGTGCCGAGCTCTCGGAACGCCCGTTCGATAAGCAGGGTATATTGGGAACCGAGTTCGATGATAACGACTTTGGGAAGGGACACCGAATTCTCCTATTTTCAAGGTCTGTGAAGAATATACACGAAAACTCACCCCGAGGGGAGTCCTAGGGGTGGATAACTCACCTTATCCACAGTTTACTCACCCCTAGGACTCCCCTCGGGGTTCAAGGGAAAGAAAAGAAAAAACCGCCAACAGGAGCTGGCGGTTGATCGGCGAATAACGCGGTCATTAACGAACGGCGATGCCGAGCTTTTTCGAAAGCGTTTCGGCTTCGCCGAGCATTTGTTCCAAACTCACGCGGATGCCGTTTTCCCAGAACGCGGGATTTTCCGGATCGAGCTCGAAGGGGAGAAGCAATTCCTGAATGTTTTTCGTCCCGCCTGCACGCAAAAGATCGAGATACAAGGGCTCGAACTTTTTGCCGAACTTCGGGCGCGCCGCGTAAAGCGATTGCGTCAGAAGTTCGCCGAACGCGTAGGCATACACATAGAACGGCGAATGAAAGTGCGAGATGTAGGCCCAGAAGTTTTCGGCATTCTCGTACGTGAAAACCTCGCCCGGCTGTCCGTAGAGTTCGTAGGTCGTTTCGAGCCAGTGCGTCGTGAGGTCTGAGACCGAAAGAGTGGCTGTCGGTTTTCGGGTGAGCGTCCTACCATCGTGGCCATGAATGCGGCGTTCAAAATTCGAGAAGCCGATCTGGCGGACGGTCGTATTCAGGATGTCCTCGATCTTTCCCATCAGGAGTGCGAGCAGTGATTTGTCGTCGCCGGCGGCGGCGATCTCGTTCCGGAGGAAATTGAATGCCGTCATTTCACCGAACACGGATGCGGTCTCGGCATAAGGCATGGGCACGTGCAGCATGAGTTCGCCCTGCGCTTCTCCGGCCAGGAGGCCGTGGACCGCGTGTCCCAGTTCATGCGCGAACGTCATGACATCATCGGTCGTTCCCAGATAATTCAGGAACACGAATGAGATCGGTTTTCCGTCCGGCTTGCACCACGAGGAATTGTAGGCGCCGGCGTGTTTGCCCGGCATGGCGGGCGCGTCAACGCGGCGTTTGTTGATCAGGTCTTTCACGATTTCTGCGAGCGTCGGGCTAAAACTTGCGTAGGCGCGCGTGACGGTTTTGACCGCATTTTTCCATGGGATGACCGCGGTGTCCGCGAACGGCAGGGGCGCATTGCGGTCGCTCCATGCGAGCGTCGGCATGCCCAGATGTGCCGCTTTGAGCCGGAAATACCGGCGGCACAAGGGACCGGCGTGTTCAAGGACGGCCGTGTGCAGGGCTTCGACCACGACATCGGGGATCTGATTGGAAAGGTTGCAGCTTTCCATAGGGTGGCGGAATCCGCGGTCACGGTCCTCGGCCTCGCGGATCCCCACGATCTGCGTGAGAGTTTCCGCGGCGTATTTCGCAAAAAATCCGCTAAAACCGTCATTGACGGTCTTTTGCGCCCGGGCTCGTTCCTCAGCGCTTTGCGATGTCTTGAGGATGTCCAGCATTTCCGTGATCGTGCGTTTCTCTTCGTTCCATGGGAACCGGAGATCGGCCTCGATCTCGCTGAAAAATTTCGTCCACGACTGGGGGCCGAACTGTTCTCTCCTCGTGAGCGCCGCTTCGACGTTTTCCGTCAGAAGATGGGGCTTGAACCGGCGCACGTCCTCGATGAACGGCAGATGTTTTGTAACGAGCGCGCTTTTTGCCGCCTGCTCCCGGATGGCGCGATTACTGAGCGCGACGAGTTCGTGTTCAAAAAAGGTTATCCAGTCGGCATCCGCTACGGACATTCTTTTTTGAACGTCGGCGAATTTGGCTTTGATCTTCGGATCATCGGCGGCCGTGGTTTGCTGGAGCCACAAAAAGTGCGTGATCGTGGTGCCCAGCGCGTCGAGGACGGTATAGTCCCGGATCGCATCCTTGAGCGTGGTTTTCAGGCGGCCGCGATGACGGCTGTAAAAGCGATTCGCAAGCGCGATCCAGCGTTCGATGTCGCGCTCAAACGCCGGGTCATCGAGACCGGCATAGAGGCACGAAAGATCCCAGCGGACCTTTTCTGCTCCTGTGGATTTGGACGACATAGGCGTTTTGGGAGTAAAAGGAATCCGCCCTCATCGTAAATGAGGGGCGGAAAATCCACAACGTTGACGACGAGCCTTTTGGAGGGTAGCCCTTAACTACGGCAGCGTTTGGAAGTTGTGCTCTGTGGACGTTGCTCGGTTTCCGACCGCGTCCGCCGATTCGACGATGTAATAGTAGGTGGTGCTTGCGGCAAGGTCGGTCAGATTTGCGCTATGCGCGGTCAAAAGAGATGTGGTCGCGATCTGGAATGCCGACGAAAGAATTAACGGGGAGCTCGTCGCATAATACGTTTTACCGGTCGCCGGTTCGTTGGTCGTCCATGATATCGCGGCGGATGTAGAGGCGACGGCGGAAGAGGCGACCTGAGAGATGGCCGGAGGCATCACGTCCGATACCGGCGGCGTTGTGGTCGCGGTACCGCCGCCCGAGGAACACGGGCCCTGCGTGTCGCCGTGCGCTACGTGCGCCTTCTCCGCCGACCTTGCAATGGTCATTGTCCGCGGATTCTTGTGGTTTCCGGGCGGAATGTGGCAAATGGTCACTTTGCCTTCGCCGTTCCGGTCGTCGTTCTCATCTTCATCCTCGTCATCCTGCCCGATTTTTACCTTTACGGCAGTTTTTTCGTCCGTATCTTTTTTATGCTCCTCATTCTCCTTTTTATCGGCCCCGCGGGATTTTTCGTTTCCTTTCTTTTCGAATTTAAGCTCCGATTTGCTGTCGCTGGAAAAAGCGAGCTCGATCTTCATGCCGTTGCCGGAATCGCGAACCTTTATTTTGACCGCATCAAATTGTGCGAGCCGCTCGTCCGTCAATTGGTTGAGTCGCGCGATAATGTTCCCGAGCGCAACAGCGGCCACCGAGTTTCCTTTGGCTTCCAATTCCGCTTTCGTAACGGTCAGGCGCGCAAGCGTTTCGGCAAGCGCAGCTTCTGCCTTTTCCAATTTCTTGGAATCCGCCGATGAAAGTGTGGATGTTCCATTTCCGGAAGCGGCTGGCGGCGTGGATGTGGATGCAGAGGCGGGAGTGGAGGATGCGGCCACGGTACTTGAAGCCGTATGCGTTTGTTTGACGCGGATCAAAACCGTGCTCACGATCTTTTGCGCTTCTTCCAAGCGCTCCTCGGCGAATTTGACTTTCAATTCGTCTTTTTTCTGAGTCGAAGAAAAGACGATCCGGATCTTTTCAGATGCGATGTCCAAGGGATACAGCATGTCGCCCGGCCCGGCGCTGTCAGCCGCGGCAAACGCCGCGCCTCCGCCCAAAAGGAAGATCAGGAGCGCCGCAAGCGCCGCTTGATAATACGGAACGCCGAAGAGGAACTTCCAGCTGGAGGCCGCTCTGCGGGGAGTAAGGGCGGGCTCGATCCGGCTCCAAAGCCGCTCTTTTTCGTCGGCATTGAGCGGCTGAGGGCGCGCGCGTCCTAAAAACTTCTCGATATCAAACCACGTTTTCATGAGCGTTTAAATTAGCCTGTAATTTTTTGACGGCCCGATGGTGCCACACTTTGGCCGTCACTTCCGGAATGTTCATTACGGATGCGATCTGGGCGAAGGTCATATCGGACCAGTAGCGCAGCCGCAGAAGTTCCTGATAATTCGATTTGAGCGCATTCACTTGGCCGAGGAGCATGCGATGGTCCTGCGGTTCCATGTCGTAGCTCGGTTCGGGGATGCGATCGAGCGAAAGTTCGGCGGGCTGTGACCGGTAATAGGCGGCCAGCTTGCGTTTTGCGATGCGGAATAAAAATCCCCAGAATTCCTCATCGGAACGGTAGTGGAAATCGCCGAGCGCCTTCCATAGGTCAATGAATGTTTCCTGCGCGATGTCCAGCGCATCCTCGCGCGTCGCCGTGCGGCTGGCGGCATACAGGAAGACCCGGTCGCCGGCCTCATCAAAAATTGCCCGGAAGGCCTCCGGGTTCTCGCGTTTTGCTTCTTCGATCTGCTGTTCAAGCATACCCAGTACTACAACGCCGATAGCCCTTCGGGCTTAACGGCAACCCAATAACGATAAATGGATGAATCAATCATAAAATGCAAAAAAATTAATAAACATTATTTCAATATCGGCTGTTGCAGTACTGGGCATACCCATTGATACTATGGGATTTTCTGGCGGAAAGGTTACAAAAGCAAGGCCTCCCTTTTTGCGCTCGGGCGTGATACGATAGGGCATCATTATCGGTTAAACTCTATTATTATGGATCGGGGAACTTTTTTTCTTGCAGTGATCGTAATGGTGGCGGCGATGGGCATCGGATGGGGCGTGTGGCAGTATTATACGGATATCACGCCGGCAGGCATTACCGATGAAGGCGGGATAGCGTTGGAAAATACGATGGTGGCCGGCAGTGTGACGATCGAGTCGGGCGAGGCGACCGCTGATTCCATGATCGTGAAGGCGTTTTTCGGCAATTCCACAATGGCGGGTGAGGGTGAGGAGTGCACATCGGTGTTCGCGGTCCTGCGCCGCGTTCCTAAATCAACGGCCGTTGCGCGTTCAGCGCTCGGTGAACTGTTGAAGGGCGTGTCGGCCGAGGAGGAAGCGGCAGGGTATCTGACGAGCATCAATTACGGGGTCGCGATTCAGGACCTTACATTGGAAAACGGCGTTTTGCGCGCGGACTTTTCCGCGGCTCTCGATGAAAGTGTCGGCGGGTCCTGCCGTGTCGCGGCGATCCGCAAGCAGATCGAAGCAACGGCCAAGCAATTTCCGACCGTGACAGACGTCGTGGTCTCCGTGGATGGACGGACCGAAGACATTTTGCAGCCCTAGATGCTTATCACCCTTGCGATCAGCGCTATCATCGTTTTGGCGAGCGCGATCGGCACCATCGCCGGATTCGGCACCGCCACGATCGTGGTCCCGATTTTCTTGCTGATATTTCCGCTCCCGCAGACGCTCTTGCTCGGCGGGATCATCCATTGGTTCAATGATCTCGCGAGGCTGGGGTTGTTC
>JACOVJ010000052.1 GCA_016177385.1 Candidatus Niyogiibacteriota bacterium | reverse complement strand
AGATTGGACGAGTAGATAACGTATTGTGTCGCTAAAAACGAGAAATTGATGAAAAGCGCCGCGATGATAAGTTTTGCGAGAAGCCGTTTTGCGCCGTACTGCTCCATGCGCAGGATTGTTGCAATGGCGATGACCAGAAGGATAAAGATGAAAAACATATTGACCGTGTCGCGCGCAACGACCCAGCCGGTGTAGATGGCGGGGACGGCATACATATTCGGATCGAGCGTAAACGCAATGACGGCATCGAACAATTGCCCCGAAATAACAAAGAATTTACTGACGATCTGGAGGATAACGTAAACAAATCGCGCAAAAAGAGCGTCGAAGCAGAGGCCGAACCAATTGTCGCAATGCGTGATCTGCGTGATGACGTCCTGCGTCTGCTGGGTTTGCGCGAATATCGCCGTCGGGATGAGGATGAAGAACAAGATGAGGACCGCGATTTTTGTAAAAGAAAGAGGTCTCATATTATGGCGCCGGGCAGGCGGCGATGGATTGGTCGTAACCATCAAGCGCGGTTTGAAGCTCGGCGGATTCGGTTTGGGCCGTCTGTACGTCCTCACTATCTGCGGACGCGGCGATGGTTTCGGTCGCCCGTGCTTCAAGTTCGTCCATGTCGCCCAACCGGTTTTCCGCGATCGCCAATCCCTGAAGCGATGTTAGTTGTCGGGCACGTTCCCGCGAGATTTGAATGTCGCCGGCAATGGTTTGCAGAAGCTCGGTGTATGTATTTATATCGCTTTGCAGATTTTGGCCGCTACAAGCCTTGAGCGTTTCGATCTGCGTGAGAATGGTTTGGATGGTCTCTCGCGAGTCCTGCTTGGCGGCTCCATAGCTATTTTCCTGCGCGAGGGCGGCGCTAATACTTTGCATCAATTCGGTCTTGCGTTGTTGCAGTTCCAGTGAATTTTGTTGTTCTTCGAAACCCGAAGAACCACGCAGACCCTCTATGAGGGGCTTGAGGATTAATTGTTGCAGGAGAGCGGAAATAATGGCATTTAAGGAATCGGCCAAATGCAGTTGGTCTTGTTCCGCATTTTGAATGGAGAATAGAGAATTTGCGATTGCGGCTCCCGGCGTCTGGTTTTCGTATCGCGCACATCCAAACTTGGGATCCGGTGCATAGTGGGCTTCGCCGGCGACAGCAAAACCGCCTGCGCCTTCATCCACGCGCCCCTCGTTATATTCCACGCATTTTTTAAACGACAGAAATCCTTGGCTGGATTGAGATTCGCTTTGTTCTCCGGTGAATTTAGCGAGGGCGCGCGCATGCAGTTCATCCCAACGCACCAGAAAGCTCCCGAACGCGTTGTTATTCGTTTGCGTTGAAATAGCAATAAACGACGCCCAGCCGCCGGTGAGAAAGTTTTGATACATCTGCTCCACATTCTCGATGATGCCGCTTATAGTGCAGCTCGGCCGCGGCATCTGGAATTCGAATAAGTTAAAAATAACCTCAAAGCGGAACGGACTGCAGAGCGCCGCAAGGGTATCCGGACCGAGCAAACTTTCAAGATAGTAACCGGACGCGAGGTCGGCCGCGTTCAAGCCGAATGTCGTGAAATCCTGAACAAAGAGCGGCTGTCCCTCGAATCCGGAATTGATCCAGTTCACGATGTCATTGGTCATTTCAATGACGATGGCTTTCAAGATAGCTTGCCCGACCGGTTCTAATATATGTTTTTGGACATCGCAGTCCTTAAATAAATCAAACGTTTTAGCCGTACAAAGCGCAATTGCTGCGGAACCGGCCGAAACCGCGAATGCTTCCGGAGAATGGCTAACAACGCCGACGATCGCGGCTCCAACGGCCGTGATCGTTGCCAGATTGCTTACTCTTCTTTCAACGTCGGTAACAACCTCAACAGGGATGGCGTGCGCGGTTTTGGGCGAGAATGCTCCCAAGCCGAATCCCGTAACGCCCGTAACAATGGATACGAGAAGAATTAGAGAAATGCATCTCTGGATAGTCATGGGGTCGGCGGCGTTAAAGATCCGGTAACAAAAATATAGGCGGAATCGGCCGCGGTGATGGAAATTCGATCTTTTTTCAATTGCAACGCGATAGCTCCAAACGCCGCATGCAGACGTTCGGCGGCTTCAATGTGCGCCTTGATCGCATCCGGCGCCGCAAAAAGATTGTTCGGCAGGTCACGAAATGTTTGATTGATCTGCGAGATGGTTCTAAGAGAATTCGCAAGCTCAAGATGTATATCGCTATAAGAATCCGGAACTGCGAGCGCGATCATTTCTTGGGAAACGACGGCATAGAATTGCCGATAATAGTCGAAAACAACGAATTTTTCTCTCGCCGTTCCATTGTCAAAATTCGATAACAATTGAGCCAATAAGACCAACTCATTCCACTGCAAGACCCCAAATGAAGAGGTTAGAACGTAACCGAAATCATCCGCGTATTTTTTGATGGTTTCGGCTGTGGCGTTTTTTTGAATCGTAAGATCCAGGCGCGTATAAAATTTTTTTTGAATAACAAGCGGCGTTGTTTTCGGCGGCGGCATGGCGATGCTTAAATAGTCCTGAATTTCCTTGTCCGACATCCCCTGTTGTTTTAATGTGATGAAATTCGTTAAAAAATTTTGTGCGAATGCTTCCGATGGGTTTGCGGACGCTATATCCTTATACGGCGTCAGGGGTTTGATGTCTTTTGCGGTAAGCTCATCATTAGGCGCGGCTTTCAGCGGATTCCGGTTTTTTGCGATTTCCTCCCCGTCCGGTGTTCCATCGCCGTCCGTGTCGGATTTATTCGGGTCGGTTTTCCAGAGCGCCTCCTCCCAATCTTTCAGGCCGTCGCCGTCCGAATCCGGCGTTTCCGTGCGGCTCGAGCCCGGTATCGCGGCGACAACGGCCGCGGGTTGTGGCGTTGATTTCGAGAGCGAACGAACATATAAAATGCCACCCCCGAGTACGAGGATACTCACAATTCCCAAAACGATGAACTTTGGGTTTCTCACTTACTTTATTATAGCGCTTGACGTGTTTTAACTTCTTGTGGACAACCTCCCAATACACTTAACCTTCGCGACCGTGAATGTTAAGTGCGCTTCCTTTTTACAAGGTCGGGCCTCGTGATGAAATTTTAGTCAATGTTTTTTGCAACACAGAGCCACTGTTCGAGCGAGATGTCTTCCGCGCGAGCGTTTTCCGGTACAACACACATTTTAAAAACCAAAGGGGAGTCCTTAGGAACCAGAAAAGGACTCCCCTTATTTTCAAAAAAGACCCCTCTTTTAAGAACACTAAGCGCGATTTTCCGCTTTTGCGCAAACGCGGCTTTGATAAGCACGAAATAACGTTTTTTTGTCAAAAGCTCGGCTTTTGACATAGCAAAGAGCGAACGAGGCCGGCGCTTGAGAATGAGAACCGCCGAATCCACATTTGGGGGCGGCTGGAAGCTGCCGCGCGATACGCGGAATGCGATTTCCGCGGTCATGAACGGCAGAATCGAAAGCCCTAAAAGGTTTGTTTTGGATCTTACGAGGCTCTTCCTCGTAAGAATGACAATGCGTTCCGCGACTTCTTTCTGAACCATGAGCGCCAACAGGCGCGGCGGCATTTTTCTATCGGACACTAACAGACGAAAAAGCTGGCCCGTCAGGTAGTAGGGGATATTGGCAACTACTTTAATGTTAGACACCGAGTGTCTAACAAACCTGTATTTTATGGGGTTTTTAAGGACATCGCGAATATCGGCCTCGATAAGGACAAATCTCTTGTTTTTCCCGAATTTTTCCCGTAAATCGGCGGCAAGAGCCATGTCCTTTTCAACCGCAACGACCCGGGCGCCGGTTTTTAACAGCGCTTCAGTCAGAATGCCTTTGCCGGGGCCGATCTCAAGGACAACGTCGCGCCGGTTGACGTCTGCGTTTTCAACCATGTGTTCGGCAAGCCGCCTATTGGTCAAAAAATGTTGCCCGAGGCGGTTTCTCATAATTTAGAGTTCAATGATCGGCTCAAAGGCCTCCCCTTCGGGGGCTCTTAAGGGGAGACCTTGGTTTTTTTCTATGAGCTCGGGTGGAATTTCGTCCAAGAAGCGCGAGGGCATATTGACCTGACGCTCGCCGAAGATCGTCCGGAAAAGCGCCAAGGTCAAATAGACCTGCTTTTTGGCGCGCGTGAGCGCCACATAAAAAAGTCGCCGCTCTTCTTCCAGCCGCAGTTTTTCCTCTTCGCCCGAAAGCGCGGTATGCGGGAACAGGCCGTCTTCGAGGCCCGCGATGAACACATGGTCGAATTCGAGACCTTTGGCGGCGTGGACGGTCGTGAGCGGCACGCTTGCCTCCTTTTTGTGCTCGGACTCCTCTCCGGTCATGAGCGCGGCTTCTTCCAGGAGCGCCAAGACCCCTTTCGGTGGTTCCAATACATCGAAACGTTTCACAAGCCCTGTGAGTTCTTTGATATTGGCAAGCCGCATCACATCGTCTTCCAGCTCGGGGTTGAAAAGGCCGCGATATTCGGTTTTTTTAAGGAGCGTATCGAGCGCGAACGAGGCCGGATGCGCTTGGGCGGCTTCGCGGATATGAGCAAGAAGCGCCTCAAAGCCCGCGATCCGTTGCGCTTCGGAAGCCGAAAGCGGCATACGAGCGAAGTATTTAGCAAGCAGGACTTTCCCGATCTCGCGTTTCGGCGTATTGATGATGCGTTTGATACTGATGAGGTCCGCCGGATTCAGAGCGGCACGGAGGTAGGCAAGAATATCTTTGATCTCGCGGCGCGCATAGAATTTGACGCCGACCACATGGTACGGGATCTGATTTAAAAGGAACGCCTCCTCAAGCGCCCGCGATTGCGCGTTAGTACGGAAAAGAACGGCCAAAGAGGTCGGGTGAGCGCCTTGACCGAGCAGATGCTTGATCTTTCCGGCGATCCATTCGGCCTCCTGCGTCTCGTTTTCGGCAACGCAGAGCTCGATTTTTGATACGTCGCCATCATACGTCGTATACAGATTTTTTGGCTTTCGGAACACGTTTTTGGCAATAACGGCATTGGCGGCATCGAGAATGGGTTTGGTGGAGCGATAATTCTCTTCGAGGGTCACCACGGTCGCTTCGGGCCAATCCACCTCGAATTGCAGGATGTTGCGGAAATCCGCGCCCCGGAACGAATAAATGGCTTGGTCAATGTCGCCGACAACGCAGAGATTCGAATGGGCGCGCGCCAAGAGGTTCGCAATGCGGTACTGCACCGAATCCGTATCCTGATATTCGTCAATGTGGATGAATTTCCAGAGACCCTGATATTTCTCGAGAATGTCAGGGCGACGTTCAAAAAGGACCACGATGTTCGCGAGCAGGTCGTCGAAGTCGAGCGTATGTGAGCGCGCCTTTTTTGCTTCATAGGCCGCCCAGATCTCGCCGAATGCGCGCGAAAAGCCGTCTTTGGCTTCGGCCAGATGTTCGTCCGGCGTCAAAAGCGAGGTTTTTTTGGAAGAGATGAGGCTTTTGACGCGCCGCGGCTCGAATTGCTTGGGATCGAGTTTGAGATCCGCGACGCACTCTTTGATGAGCGCCAGCCGGTCCTCGTCGTCCACGATCGTAAAATGAGGGTCAATGCCGATCGCTTTTCCTTCTCTGCGCAGGAGCCAGACGCCGAGCGCATGGAAGGTGCCGATCCATGGGGAGTCCTTTAAGGGGAGTCCTTTTCTGATTCCTAAGGACTCCCCTTGGGGACTCCCCGTAAGAAGCCTAGTGACGCGCTCCTTCATCTCCCCCGCCGCTTTATTAGTGAAAGTGATGGCGAGGATGGATTCCGGCTGGACGCCGGATGTAATGAGGTGGGCGATGCGGTAGGTCAAAACGCGGGTTTTGCCCGAACCGGCGCCCGCAACCACCAAAAGCGGCCCCGAGCGATGCAAAACCGCCGCTTTTTGGGCGTCATTGAGTCCGGAAAGGAGATTTTCACCTAATGGGGTTGACATAACAAACGAAGCGTAGCATTTGCAAACGGCGGCTTCAAATAGGTATTCTGCAAGAAGATTTGTTCTGGAGGAGTTCGATGATCACGCTGATACCGCTTAAGGTCTTACGGGTCAATGAGCGCCATGTCAGAGATATCCAGATGCTATGTGAAGCGTTGGCAGGGGTTTCGCTGGGCCAGAATTTCCGTACGGTGGAAGCGGTTCAGGCGATCCAGCGCCAGAGCGCCCTGGAGGTTTGGTGCGCTTTTGATGGAGATGCGCTTGTGGGTATGGCGGGTCTGATCGTCGCCGATCTTTTTATGGGAAAACGGGCGTTCATCGAGGAAGTCGTTGTCCATCCGGCCTATCAAGGGAAAGGCATCGGCCGCTCCCTGGTCGACCAGTTGATCGCCCTTGCGCGGCATGCAGGGTGCCTGTGTGTTGACCTGACCAGCAACCCCCAGCGGATAGCCGCAAATGCGCTCTACCAGCGGCTGGGCTTCAGGCGGCGAACGACCAACGTATACCGGCTGGATTTAAGCGAAAAACTCCCTCACTCGTGAGGGTTTTTTGTTCAAAAATAGCCGTTTTTCTCGATTCGGCGCCTGTGGATAACTGATTGACTTTTAACCCTTCCAACGCTAGGATGGGTGTGTGCCGGTAGCAATACCGGTTTTTACATGGACGCCGATAGCTACAAAAAACCCCGAAAAGGGCTTCTCATGATCATGAAGCCCTTTTTAGCTTTTGCGGCTGTTTTGATAGTGACACTTCCCTTTTCTGATGCAGAGGCCGGACTTCTCACGTTTTTTAAGAATATGTTCAAAGGGGAGGCGGAGACCGAGGCGGCTGTTGTTTTTAATTCCCAGACCATCCCGCTATTGGAGGCGCCGACCAACGTGAACCCGTTAGCCGGCACCGGTGGCGGCGACATCACGATCGTTCAGAATAACGCGCTGCTGGCGGCAACCGGCCCCCTCGGCAGTATCGCGGATATCGAGGACAGCGCGAAACCGAACGGCCAGATCTCGATCTATATCGTGCGGGAGGGCGACAGCTTAAGCGCCATCGCCAAAATGTTCAGTGTCTCCGTCAACACCATCGTTTGGGCGAACGATCTCAGCCGAACCGATCTGATCAAAACCGGACAGACCCTGGTGATTCTGCCGATCTCGGGTGTGCAGTATACGGTGGTGAAAGGTGACACGGTCCAATCCATTGCGAAAAAATTCAAAGGCGATGCGGATGAGATCATTCAATATAACGACCTGCCGGCTTCCGGTGCGCTTGCTGCGGGTTCCGCCATCGTCATCCCGAACGGCGAGTCCTATGTCGTGTCTACGCCCACGAGCCGTTTACGTTCCGCCAGCGGGCCCGAATATCCGGGGTACTACATCCGCCCGCTCGTGGGCGGCCGCAAATCGCAGGGGCTTCATGGATATAACGGCGTGGATCTTGCCAATAGCTGCGGAACGCCGGTGCTCGCAGCAGCATCCGGCGATGTCATTGTCGGCCGTTCCTATGGCTGGAACGGCGGGTATGGCCTCTATACGGTCATTCGCCATCCCAACAACACGCAGACGCTCTATTCGCACTTAAGCTCGATCATCGTGGAAGCCGGCTGGCCCGTGGTTCAGGGGCAGGTCATCGGGTATGTGGGTTCGACCGGCAACTCGACCGGATGCCACCTGCACTTCGAGGT